>JAOTXR010000009.1 GCA_029862285.1 Gammaproteobacteria bacterium | reverse complement strand
CGGTGGTCGCGTGGTCTATTCGGAAGAGATGAAATACCGTTTCGAGCCAACAATGGAGTTGCAGTTCAGAGGTATTCAAACGTTGGTATACCTGCTGCGAAACCAATATGACAAAGCAGACCAGGCATTTGTGCAGAGTCTTGCCGATGCAGAAACTGCCTACAAAAATGGCTGGAGGATGCCTGATTTTGTCGAGCGCATGGCGGCCATCTGCGCATTGCGAAACGCCAAAAGCGCAACTGATAAAGAACAGAAATTGCCTGATTCCCTGGCCAAGATACGAGACATGTGTCCCTTGGACAAAAAAGCGGTATCGGCTACTCACTACAGCGCTGGAAAGCAGCGATTTGTGCACTATCTGGTTAGCAAGCGAGACAAACAAGACACGCTCGATTCCAATCAGTTACGCCAACTCGTCGGGGGTTGGCTGGGAATCTCACCTACACGGGATACCCGGTGCGATGAGGTGTGAATCCTCACCGGACCGGTGGTATATACATAGTAGTGCCCTTAAAAATGTTCTTGCGGTTGGCGTCTATTTCGGATACGCGGCACTGTAGTTGAAAACGGGTCCACTCGTCGCCGCGATCGGAAAACGCAATCGTGACCAAGTGGTCCGGCGAATAGTACTTTTCGAGGTATTGCTGCAATAAGCTGAAGCGGCCTTCAGGACATGGCGCATTGGGAATAGTCAGATTCTGTGTGCCAAACAAACCGATCTGCAATATGACAGCGTGTACTCGCGGATTCAACGGGTGCTCATTGAATACCAGGTCCTGGGCCTCATAGACCTGAAGTCCATCGCCATAATCAATTTCCAGGTCCGTGCTGAGCGTGTCCAGACATGAGATTCCCGGCAGCACCACATAATTGAGATCCAGTTCTCGTGCCTGGCGTATCAACTCGATATTTATGTCATCAAAGAATAACGGATGACCGTAAATGACATTAGCTACACCTGGCCCGTTTTTGACCTCGGCCACGACTTTGTCTGCTATGCGCTTGTAGACGATACCGGGCCGTTCACCGGTCCAGTATTCCCCGGCGTTGTCCACAACGTCGGGGCATATCATTTTCAGACCTTCCTGATTACTTGTCAGATGGAATACTTTGCGGCAACGGCTCAGCGCATCGTATGCCTCGGCCGATATCTGTCGCATCCCAAGAATGCCTGTACCGATCAAATAGAGATCAGCAAGATTGTCGTTGTTCATGGTCTACTCGCGTCCAGTACTAAACAGTGTTGCGGGCTGGTTGCGGTTCGGTCATGGCATTAGACGCTATTGGCTTGCCGTCCCAGCTTCAATACGACTCGGGTGGTTTCTTTATATCGCCGGAGGGTGCTTTGATGTCGCCCGGTCCTGGCGGGCGTGGATCCTTGATATCGCCGGAGGGTGCTTTGATGTCGCCCGGTCCTGGCGGGCGTGGATCCTTGATATCGCCGGAGGGTGCTTTGATATCACCGGGACCCGACGGAGGTGGTTCCTTGATATCACCGGAGGGTTCTTTGATGTCACCCGGACCCGACGGGGGTGGTTCCTTGATATCACCGGAGGGTTCTTTGATGTCACCCGGACCCGACGGAGGTGGTTCCTTGATATCACCGGAGGGTTCTTTGATGTCACCGGGACCCGACGGAGGTGGTTCCTTGATATCGCCGGAGGGTTCTTTGATATCACCCGGTCCTGACGGGGGTGGTTCCTTGATATCGCCGGACGGTTCTTTGATGTCACCCGGACCCGACGGGGGTGGTTCTTTTATATCACCGGATGGTTCTTTGACGTCGCCTGAAGTCCCTTCTGCGTCGCCCTGCGGGTCGCGGCCGAATAATGTGGCCGCGAACCGCCGAAATGCACTTGACAGCTTTCCGTTCATGGCGGGCCCCCGTTGCGAATAATTGACTTACACACCAAATATAGGCCAGGAAACAGGAAAATCAATCATTGCGGCGTTCAAAAAGGACCCTGAATGCTGGCGGCAAGCAGCGTCCCTCTCGTCTGGTTCGTTAAAATCCCCTCAGTTGTTCTTTTAGCTATCCGTGACAGTCACTTTTTCCATGATGTCGCCCTGAGCGATACTATTCACGACGTCCTGACCCTTGAGGACTTTTCCGAACACCGAGTGTTTTCCATCCAGGTGCGGGCAGGGCACATGGGTAATGAAAAACTGCGAGCCGTTCGTGTTTGGTCCGGCATTGGCCATAGACAAGACACCTGGGCCGTCATGAGCCAGATCGTCGTGAAATTCGTCTTCGAATTTGTAGCCGGGTCCACCCGTCCCCGTACCCTGCGGACAACCCGTTTGAATCATAAAATTACTAATGACGCGATGAAACGTCAGCCCATCGTAGAAATTCTCTCCGGCCAGCTTTTCAAAATTGGCGACGGTCTTGGGCGCCTGCTCGGCAAACAGTTCCAACTCAATGGTGCCGCGACTGGTTTCAATAGTTGCAGTTTTCAAATGCCCCATCCTCTTGTTAATGCTGAGGCAAGTCTACTTTTTTTCCGGCAGGAGTGCCCGTTACACGCTCCATCACGTTGGTCTGAATACTCGCGCAGCGGTGAATGCCGCCATGTGCAGCGCACAACTTCTTAAGACGGTGAAAGAGATCGTCTGGTTATGGCGCTGAACGATTGTTGATTATTCTTTCCCGTACCGCGAAATTGCCATACCCTGGGAAAGAGATAGGTGAACATCAACGTCGTTTGAAGCGAGCTCTCTGCATCAGCTCTCTTTTTCTCAGCCCGCCAAACTCCTCGTCAGTAGACTCGGTCGTCCAGAAACTCAGGCTAACCCCAACATCATCGAATCCTGACAATTCGCCGTCACTGACTTCGAGGACAAAAAGATAATCGCCAGGCAGATCGAGCGTGATGTCGGTAGTCAACAGGCCGCCGCTAAAATCGATCTCCGTAAACAACGCGGTACCGGGACCGGCCTGTTGGGTCCAGGTGTACCCTGGCGTCGAAGCCTCAGGCAAACCATCGTCATTGATCTGTGCACTGATCCGTACAGTATTGAAAGGAAATTGAATTTCTTGATCGACGCCAGCATCAACTGTGGGCGGTTGATTAACCGGATCAACACCAGGAACCTGGGCCAGCACCTGTATTTCCGACCCAGTCAATGCTCTACCGTAGACGCGGATTTCATCCAGACAGCCCTTGAAGTTACGGGTACCCTGCATCGAACCGATGCTGAACTCAGTCCCGAAACTATAGACGATCGATTCCGGATACGGTGTTGCGTTCAGCAAGACACCATCCATATAAATTGAGAGACTTCCGGTAAGCGCATCAAAAGAACCAGCCAGATGATGCCATTGCCCGTCGCCAACAGCAGTATTGTCGTAATTGACGTTGTTCCAGGTCGAGCCGTTATAGAAGTAGAAGACAATCTTGTCACCCTGGACATAAAGACCGTAGTTATCCCCCTGGCCCGCAACCCAAGACCAGAAAGGCCACGCCGGATCGGGCTTGACCCAACCGGCCACGGTTAGAGATGCTGGCTGAAGGCCATTGCTCGCTGCCGGAATCGACACTTGTTGCCCGAACAATCCGTCCAGGCACAGACTATTGTTATCGACTCCCGGTTGCCAGTGACTGTTATCGAGATTTACCAACGTACCATCGTTAGCGTTGACACTGACATCGTGCGTCGTTATCCCCGAACTTTCATAAAATGGCCAATGCCCGGCAGCCGCGGCGACGTCCCCAATCTGCACAAACGTGTAGTCCCCGCCAACCAGCTCGGTATCACTTGCGTGCAAGTGAAGTACGTAATTTCCCTCCTCGCTAAAACTCACGTTCGTTACGAGTTGGGCCGCATCGTCGAACGTTACTTCTCCGGGACCGGCGATTTTGCTCCACTGATGGGTCAGCGAGCCCACCGGCAAACCATCATCACTGACGCTGCCCATTAACGTGACTATTTCGCTTGTCGAGTCAATCAGATGAAATGGCCCGGCATCGACAATCGGTTTTTGATTGCCTGGCGTAAGAACAGCCTGAATCCCTTCGAGCCAGCGAGTCGCCATTTTTTCTTCGCCGAACTCGTTGGGATGTAAATCATCGAAATTTTCGACAAAAGGGTCATAACCCGCAGCCTGATCGATCACAATAATTGGTGAATCGGGGGTGCTGCGCCCTTGCACCCAGGTTTCCAGCTCAAGATTGAACGGTGCCGTGTCGAGGGTACGGCCCGGTATAAGCTTGGCCAGGAGGATAATGGTGAAGGGATTATCGACGCGTAGTTTATCGATAATTCCACCCAGTTCGTCCAGCGTGCTTTCGATACTCTGGCCGTTATAGAGATCGTTTGTGCCCGCGTGTAGCAACACGATATCGGCATCATAGAGCTGCAGCCAAGTCTCAAGCGCTGCGTCCAGGTCGCCCGCCTCCCAAGCAGAATGGCCCTCATTGTCAAGATCGAAATCCTGCAACTCGACTGGAACAGCGGCGCCAAAAATATCGTGACTACCGACGAAGTCCACGGAATAACCGGCATCGAACAGCATAAACCATAAAGCTCTGCGATAACTCGGCTGCCCGCCAACGCCCTGCGTGATCGAGTCGCCCAGGGGCAGTACTGTGACTACCTGCGAATAGACCGGAGAACTCACCCAAAAGCAGAGCGCCAACACAGCCAGCACTGCTTTCACTGACGAATTCCACCTGGTTTCCATTAATAATCTATTCCAAAACGGGGATAAGATACTTGTTACGTCGCCTTGTTTTTTTCATCCGCCGTAGCCAAGAGCATCGGCCAGCGCAGAAATACCGTCGCACCTGTGAGCCAATACACAGGATCGACATGCGCCAAATGTCATGCCACCCTCTTTCCCGGCGTCCGGGGTCTTTTAGGCTTACTACTGATAGTAACTCCGCCAGAAGTGGGACGCAAAGCACACGTATTTACTGTGTCCGCAACACTCTTTTCATTACATAATCCAAACCTTAGCGCCAGCTTAGCGCAACCCAGGTACTGTCAAGGTACGACAGTTTTTGCGTTGTGAATCGCAAAGGGGAAAGAGAGTTGCCTGGTAATGATAGAGAAGGTCGTCCTTCGGATTTCTAACGCCGGCAGCCGCGCGTCGTTCCAATTCTTCGCCGGTGGGGTCAGCAAAGCGCCTGCCCGGCTAATCGGTCCAGCATTGTGCAAACCTCGGCAACGTACGGCCAGTCCAAGCCAACAAGCCACTGATTCGTGTCTTATCTGCTCTCGCGGCTGTGTGGCAACACCAAACTTGCGCTAAGATAAGAACTCCCGCGTGCGGAGCGCAGCGCATGCCCGACGAGAAAAAAAACGAGTCGAGCGGTACGCTTTTTGCCGAATTCAAACGGCGCAAAGTTGTACAGACGGCTGTTGGCTACGCAGTCATCTCCTGGATCGCCGTTCAGGTCGCCGATGTCATTCTGCCCGCGTACAACGCGCCCGACTGGGCACTGCAGGCACTTATTACGGTGTTGATCGTTGGTTTCCCGCCGGCGCTGATACTCACCTGGCTTTACAACCTCACTCCCGGCGGCGTCACACTGACAGCAGACAGCCCGCGATCCGCGAGGTTAAACGCCAAACTACGCAGCGGACGTGTGCGAATCGCGCTGATTGCCGCCACGATGCTCCTTACCGGCGCTGCCGTTTGGGCTGTCTGGCACACCTACCTCAAAGAGCAACGCAGCTGGATACAAATAGTCGATGAAAACAAGACGCCCGTAGTTGCCGTCGCCTCGATCAGCAACCTCAGTGGGGACCAGACGCTGGATTGGTTGGGCGATGGTGTATCGAGCCTTGTACGCGACCGGCTGGCGCAATCCCGTCACCTGATAGTCGTTTCACAGTCGCGTTGGCGCACCATCGCCCGTGGTGCCGGTTCCGGCGAACTGCTCGAACTGGCCAGTGATGCCGATATCGACTTCCTCGTCTCCGGCGAAATACTCTCTGCACCCGACGGATTGATTTTGACTACCCGTGTGACGGACTGCCGAACCGGCACCGATCTGAAATCAGAGGCAGACGAACAACTCACCCCCGTAGACGTGCTGCGATCCGTGTACGGTATCTCGATCATGACAAAGCAGGCGCTGAAAAAACCCTATGAAGAACAGATAGATTCTTTTGCCGCGGATTTTGCGGTAGGCAATTTCGCCGCATACCGTGCCTATGTCAGCGGGCTGAAGTTTTTTCTCAATTTCGATTACAAACAGGCTGAGCAGTCGATGCGCGCTGCACTGGAACTGGCGCCGGACTTTTATGTGGCGCGCTACCGTATGGCGATGATTCACTGGGTGACCGGTGAGCGGGACAAGGCGGCTGAAGCCATGCGACAAATTCCCGAAGACGCGGTGCTGAGCCAGCGCGAGGAAGGCTACGTGCGGGCGGCCATTCCTTTCATACGCGACAACGATCCGGCAAAGGCGATCGGGCTTTACCAGAAACTTCTTGAGCAGTTCCCTTACGAAGTCGAGGCTCGGCAATATCTGGCCGAAGCCTACTTTCACGATTACCAGGAAGACCTAGCCATCAAAGAACTAAAAATACTCAGTGAGCAGGAACCGGAAAACCAGTTCGTCTGGGGCTCGATGGGCGCCTACCTTACCCTGCTGGGTCAGCACGAAGAAGCGATGGCACCACTCAAACGCTATCTCGAAATCGCCCCCGAAGAACCCAATGCACACAACCTGATGGGTGACTTGCACCGCGAGATGGGCCGGTTCGATGAGGCAACCGGGTATTTCGAGCAAGCGCTGGCATTGGAACCGAATTTCACGCTTTCACGACTGGGTCTTGCCGAAGTAAAGGCTGTCGTCGGTGAAATGACCGCCGCCAAACAACGCCTGCGCGCGGTGCTCGATGACGAGCAGACCGAGGCCGAGGACCGCATTACTGCGGCGTTCGACCTGGCCTGGATACTGCGGGCCGAGGCAGATCATGCTGGCTCCAGTGCGGTGGTGGAAGGGCTGCAAACAGCGATCGCAAACGAACAGGTGCGTGAATCCATGGCCCTGTCATTGCGCGCCGAGAACACCATGCAAATGGGTCAGGAACAGAAAGCGATGCAGCTCGTCGCGCAGGCTGTCGAGAAGTCGATGCGTGCCCCGACGCGTTATTTGTTCGCACGGGCCTTGATGGAGATACAACAGGGAGCAACGGATTCTGCACGCGGCACCATCGGTGAGATTCGCGGGCATGCATTGCCGCCTGACGATCCGGATCGCACTGAAGACAAGGCAGCACTCTATCTGGAAGGCCTGCTCGCCCTGCAAGCAGGCAACAGCGAGCTTGCGCGTGCCACTATCGAGCAGGCTATTGCCATGGAGGGCTACCGCTACGCGATATACAAGCGATCCCTGGCCGAAGCGTTGCATCGGTCGGGCAATACCGCCGCTGCAATTTCGCTGGCCGCTCAAGCCAGCAAAGAACGTGACGGCGGTGACATTCGCCTCGACCTGGAGCGCGATCGTGCGCTGGCGCGACAACTGGAGATTCGCCTGCGCCGTTACAGTGGCGACCAAACTGGCGCAAACAAGTTGCTGCGCGACTATCAGCGGCGCTGGGGCGGGGCCGGACTGGCGGGTTTGCAGCCGGCCGTGGATGCGGTTAACTAGCTACCGTGGTACCCGCCGGCCCGAACGGGCGCTACCCGTAGAACAAGAATAGAAGTCAAAGGCGATATCGGCGCCATCGAGATCCTTGGCCACCAGCATGTTGTTTGGCGGGCAGCGGTCGCCACCGGTTTCGATATTGTATGGCCGTAGCGTCTTGAACCTGTAGGTCGCGACATTGGACAACAGTGTGTGGCCTTCGGCCACCAGATCCGCCTCGGTGAACTTGCCGTCGAAGTTGGCATCGGTGAGGAAGTCGGGTGCCGGACCGGCGACCAGCACTGCTTTTAGGGTCACCTTTGATGGCCGAAGGTCCGCTACTATCGCGCGAGCGCGGGCTACGTTGACACCGACATCGCCATCGTAATTGAGGCATTCTATCGGCCCTTCATCGATCTTGCGCAGGTAATCGCAGGCAGTGTACGGTCCGGCGGCATTGATACTGGTATCCACCGCAACCAACGGTTCGAACAGCGCGCGTGGCACCATCAGGTTTGCAATAACGTAACTGTTGTCCTGATTATCCACAAGGACTGAACCGACCGAAGTCACAAAACCCGCGGCGTTACGCAGGCGTCGCACCTCGCCACCCGGACCCGTGCCACTGAGGTGCTGGTCGAGCACCTTGGAGGCACCAATCCTGGTCCAGACGACCAGCCCTTCGACGCCATTACGGTCGGCGCCAAAGCCATAGCAGTCAACCGCAGGATCATCGGATGCGAACGGATACGTGATCTCATCGCGCTCACCACCCGACGGCGGTCCCACCGCGCGCAGGTTCCCCGATGCCGATGCAATATACGCCTTGTTGAGGCCCTCGATATTCCCTGAATCGAATGGCGTATCGACCATCACCGGCGGCGGCGGATTGCCACATCGAAAATTACGCAGCCCCGGTCCATCGTACGGATCGAACCTGAAGGCAAAATACGTTTCGTCTTCGCCGGCGGCACAATCCTGCTCGAACGGAAAGTTGTCCCTGTCGAAACTGCGCACGTCGAGACAGTTGTCAGGGTCGCTGATAACCAGTGCCTGCCGCGCATCGAGATCTCCCTGACCACTGCTGATGTCATCTGCGAGGAACGCGACTGCAGTTTCAACTTTCATTGAGAAGACCAATGGCCAGCCTTCGGTAAACAGCCAGCCGTTCGGCGCGACCGATGGTGGCGGTTCAATACTGAGTTCGACCGGCTGGCCGGCCCCTGCGTGCTGCGTTGCAAAAATGCATGCCAGACTGGTACATGCCAAGACCCAACGTCCTGCCCGTTTGTCGTTTCCCATGGATACTCCCCTTTTCGCAGCTAGATGACGTTTCTTAGTGCGGCGCAGTGATGTGTGCGACCGCTGTTCACTAGCAGTGTAGTTCAGGAAAATTGCCTTGACAGGGGACGAACGCAGTTTTTTACCGGTGGGACGCCACAAGGCGAAGCCGGTTTGGGCCGATTTCATCCACTACGGCAACCCCCACCCGGATTGCCCTGCGATCCGGCAAACGCATTTGTTCTTATTGGCGATCCTGCTGTGTCAGTGCTGTCCTGTAGCGCGATTGGCTTTCGTCTGAGCGTTCCGGGATTAGGCACGTTCACGCCTCAAATGGCGGCTGGTAAGATACACGCATCATGCTCGACAAGATCGATCTCACTCAGTCGCTGACGAAAGACGAATATCGCCGGCAACGCAGTATTTTGCGCAATGAACTTTTACTGCTGCAACGTAGCTGCTGGCAGCACAAGATTCCGGTCATCGTGGTATTTGAAGGCTGGAAAGGCACCGGGAAGGCCGGCATCATCAACTCCGTTACGCAGCCGCTGGAACCGCGCGGATTCCAATTGCATTCGATGCAGGCTCAGCGGACTTTCGAGATGCACATGCCGTGGCTGTGGCGCTTCTGGCAAAGGATTCCGAACTACGGGGAGATCGCCATCTTCGACGGTTCCTGGTATCGCCGCGTACTGGTAGAACGGGTGGAAGGAAACGTCGACGAAAAAGGCTGGCGACAAGCCTACCGCGATATCGATGACTTCGAACGTGTGCTGGCAGACGACGGTTACAAGATCTGTAAATTCCTCCTGCACACTTCGAAGAAAGAGCAGAAGAAAAGATTTCGCAAATTGGAGTCCGATGCACTTACAGCCTGGCACATGCATCCCGAAGATTGGCGGCAAAACGAGCGCTACGAAGAGTACGTCGAGGTCATCGAAGAGATGCTGGAGTTGACCGAGTCGGAGTGGGCGCCCTGGACCATCGTCGAATGCGTGGACAAGCGCTGGGCCCGGATCAAGGTCCTCGAAACGATGGCCGGCGCACTGGCCGATTCGATTACCGCGCGTGGGCTGCCGCTGCCGGAGTTAGGCTACGAAGACGAATATCTTTCAATGGCAGAAGATGTCGAAGAACTCGGTAAACCGAAAGAGGACGACGGATGAGTGTGCTCGATACTGTCGACCTGTCGCTGACGCTGGATCGCAAGACCTATGTCAGGGAATTGCGAATGAAGCAGTTGCAGTTGCGACTGCTTGCGTATGAGCTGTACAAAAAGAAGCGGTCAGTCGTCATTGTTTTCGAAGGTTGGGACGCGGCGGGCAAAGGCGGCAACATCCGGCGTCTTACCGAGATGCTGGACCCACGCGGCTACCAGGTATTCGCGATAGCAGCACCTACTGGTGACGATGCCACGCACCAGTACCTTTGGCGCTTCTGGCGACGTCTGCTGCCACCCGAAGAAAAGCAGATCCTGATCTTTGACCGAAGCTGGTACGGGCGCGTTACGGTCGAGCGCCTGGAGGGATTTGCCAAGGAAGCAGAATGGAAGCGCGCGTATCGCGAGATCAACGACTTCGAAAGACAACTAACCGACTTCGGTACGGTTGTGGTGAAATTCTGGCTACATCTAAGTCGCGAGGAGCAGTTAGCGCGCTTCGAGAGTCGAAAGACGACGCCGCGAAAGGCCTGGAAACTGACCGATGAAGACTGGCGCAACCGGGAAAAATGGAACCAGTATGCCGAGGCGGTCAATGACATGCTGGTCAAAACGTCGACCCTGCGCGCACCATGGACTATCGTCGAAGGCAACGACAAATACCATGCGCGGGTCAAAACCGTCAGCGTGCTGGTTGATGCGATGGCCAACTCGCTGGGTATCGAGCCGCCCGATGTGCCGGGCGGCAAACACAAGGGCACAAACAAGAAGTCCTGAAGCGTCTGGTCTTACAGGGCTGGAATCTCGAGTCCTGCAACCAGGCCCAATCATATTCTGATCCCTTTTCCGGTTTGTCTCATGCAGCAATTGGTCAGCGTGGCGAGTACACTCTCCCCACATGCGCAACGAGATCACACGCCGTGATTTTCTCAATGGCACACAGGTGGCCATCGGTGCCTCGCTGTTGTCGCCATGGACGACGTTGTTTGGCAGCGAAGAACCGCATTTCAAGCTGGGCTCAAACTACTATCCACCGGCATTGACCGGTTTGCGTGGTAGCCGTGACGGAACCTGGGAGACCATGCACGCCCGGGTCGCCGGTCGCAGCTGGCGGCACGACAGACCCGAAGAAAAATTTGATCTCGTTATCGTTGGTGCCGGCATAAGCGGTCTGGCGAGCGCCCATTTTTACCGCCAGAGAAACCCTCGCGCCCGCATTTTGCTGCTGGACAATCATGACGATTTTGGTGGTCACGCGCGACGCAACGAGTTCTCGGTCAATGGTGATGTCCGCATTGGCTATGGCGGCACCGAATCCATCGACACACCGTCGTCGTACACCGATGCGGCGCGCCAGCTGTTGATCGATATTGGTATCGACGTCGAGCGCTTTTATCAATATTTCGATCAGGATCTTTATGCGTCCATGGGGCTGAGCAAAGCGATCGTCTACGATCAAGCGACTTTTGGTACACACAAAGTGGCGACCGGTTACGGCAGTATCCCGTGGCGGGATTTTGCAGCGCAGACACCAATGACCGACAAGGCGAAAACCGACCTCGTACGTGTTTTTACCGATAAACGCGACTATCTGCCGGGGCTGACGCGGACACAAAAACACGAGCTGCTGAGCAAACTGAGCTATCACGATTTTCTCAAGGACTATGCAAAAGTCGACCAGCAGGTACTGGAAATGTACCGGCGCTGGGGGATCAGCTTCTGGTGTGTCGGCACTGACGAGATTCCGGCGATCCAGGTGCAAGGCTACGATGACGGCGGCGGCATGCCAGGGCTTACTCACACTATGCCGCGGGTCGGTTATCGCGGCGACGAGCCGTATATTTTTCATTTCCCTGACGGCAACGCGTCGCTGGCCCGTTTGTTGGTGCGTGGTCTGCTACCGCAGGCGGTACCGGGCAACACAATGGAGGACGTCGTCACGTCGCGCGTCGATTACTCGTTGCTCGATCAAAAAAATGCAGACGTCCGGATTCGGCTCAACAGTACGGTGGTCAACGCAGTGCACACGCGTAATCAGCGCCGGGTGGACGTGACCTATGTACACAACGGCCATGTGCACACAGTCCGCACCCGACGGTGCGTGATGGCCTGCTACAACATGGCAATCCCCTACCTGTGTCCGGAGTTACCCGAAAAACAGGTCGAAGGGCTACGGTACAACGTAAAGGTACCGCTGGTGTATACCAAGGTGATGGCAAAGAGCTGGCGTGCATTCGCCGAGCTCGGCGTGTCTTTCGTTTACTACACTGGTGATTTCTACAAACAAGTCGAACTCGACTACCCGGTTTCCCTGGGCAAGTACAAGTTTGGTGCGAGTCCCGACGAACCGATGGTATTGCACATGTGCCACGTGCCGTACTTTGCTGATCTTCAGGGCCCGGAACAGTGGCGCGCGGGACGCCGTCAGCTATTGACGACACCGTTTTCGACTTACGAACATCACGTGCGTGACCAGCTCGATCAGGCCCTCGGCACGGCGGGCTTCGATGTCGAACGTGATATCAGCGCGATAACCGTCAACCGCTGGGCACATGGTTATTCCTATTCGCCCGACCTGCTGTGGGAGCCGGACTGGCCGAGTGACGACGTCAAACCCTGGGTTATCGGCCGGCAACCGTTCGGTCGTATTGCGATAGCCAACTCTGATGCGGGCGCGGCGTCTAACACCAACTCGGCTATCACGCAGGCCTATCGCGCCGTGCGCGAACTCGCCTAACGCAAAAGCGGGGTCGGATTACGTTTTTCCTGATCGTCCCTAAGGAACGGGCACGAACCATTCAGATCGTGCCCGTCTTTGGCCGAAACGCAGGTCAAGCCTATTTCTTGAATTTGATTTCACGACCCGCGAAGCCACCACGCAATTCGCGTATTTCCTCACGGTCGACATTTGACTGCGTAGCTTCATCTACGCCGCCTTGCAGCTTCTTGGCCAGCTTGTCGAAATAATCGTTGCCCCGATCAAAGGCCGCCCAGTTCTTGAATTCGACCATGAGCATGAGGTTTGGCTCGCCATCACGCGGAAAGGCGATGGGAATCATCTTGTAAGACAGTACATCGCCGTCCTTCTTTTGCTCATCGAGGTAGCGGCGCCAAATATTGTTGAGATTCGCTATGTAGTCGTCGAAATGACCCGCGTGGGTCTCGATGAAGCTCACCGACCACACAGAGTGCAAATCAGTGTAGACGCGATCGTCCGCCCGTGCGGCCGAAAGAGTCAAGACGGCCAGTGCGACCAGAGTACATAGAGAGCGTAATGAGAATGTCACAGTTTAATCCCCTTTGTTCATGATTGTGGAACGTCAATTGGCCTGATCTGGTCCAGAACTATCCGGATTTCGTAACGGCCATGCCCGGCTGGACTACTCCGAGCCCAACGGAGGTACAGTGTATTCTATTTATGGCCGACTGGCCGCTGCGATGCATTGCAATACGAAAACAGCTTCGCCAGGACTAGGCGGGCTGTCGATTAATCCAGCGCAATTGCAGGCTGACGCCGACCAGAAAGAGACCCAACAGGCCCAGGTAACACAGCTTCAGAATCGGATCTTCGATCGACGTCAGAACAGGGTCGCCAACCGGTAAACGCATCAACCCGTCCGTTACCGCAGGAATGCAATGAAAGAGCAGAGTCGCCGAGTAACTGACCGCCTGCACGCGCCGCGACAATTTTCCGAACGGTTTCATTGTCGCCGCTACCGTCCCCACTACCAACGCCAGCAATGTCATCACTGCCAGACCATGACCCGGCCCAAACCCGCCGCGTTGAAAAATGGCCAGGGCCGTGCCCGCAGTAATCAAAGTAGTTGCCAGATAGATCTGCCCGGAGCGGGTTTGCCAGGATATTTCCTTGAAACTGGCCAGTGTAAAGACGCCACTGACCAGGGCGATGATGCCCATGGCGGTATGAAACCAGCCTAGCGGGGTAATCTCAGGCATGCGGGGGTTTTTCCGATCGTTTCTTTGGCGATCCTATCACGATGTCGAAAATTCGATCCGGATCGAAGCTGCTTCATTTATAAGAATGTACTCAATGACCGCTTTTTTCTGAAGGAATGTCGGAAATGCAATCGGATCCCATTTTCCTCGTCTATACTGAAACGGCTACTAAGAAACTAAGAGGATGTTTCCAATGGTGAAGAAGCGTTCTAAGAAGGCATCGAAAACTGGCAAGCGCAAGACAGAACGGAAGACCGCCAAGCGCAAGACAAAGCGGACGACGACCAAGCGCAAGACTAAGCGCAAGACAAAGCGCAAGACCACCAAGCGCAAAACAACGCAGAAGACCACGAAGCAACCGGCATCGGCCAGAAGCATCTTTGCGGCCCCGGCCAGACCGCGGATCGATCTGCGGCTGGCAGAAGGCAGCATTACCGAGGCCGATACCCGCGCCGTAGTGCTGGGGTTTTATCAAGGCGTCAAGCGACTATCGGCGGCGGCTCACGCGATCGACCAGCGCATGGACGGGGCAATTTGCGAGATTCTCCATCGCCACATGTTTCTGGGCCGTGCGGGCGAGATTTTCATTCTTCCCGCCGCACGCCATGACATTCGCGCCGATCTCGTGATTTTC
>JAOTXR010000264.1 GCA_029862285.1 Gammaproteobacteria bacterium | reverse complement strand
CAGATTGTTGCTCCAGATGGCCGTGTAATGGCGATGGCAGGCAAAGACGAAGATATCATTTACGCCGACATCGACGTGTCGCAGGCCAATGATAAACGGCGACCGGATGGCACGGACATCTTTGCAGCCCGTAACGCGTCGCTGTACCAGGCGCTGGCCGACGATCCTGCAGAGCAGGACTTGCCGGCTATCAGTGGCACTGAAGACGTGGCCGCTGCCAGCATTCGCCTGCAGGAGCATGGCGGTGAAGCGTTTGTGGAAATCCTGCAGCGGGTACAGGAAGCGCAAGCCGCTGGCGCGAAGCTGATTTGCCTGCCGGCCCTGCCTGGTGCAACGGGCATTGACGACACGACAATATCGCAGGAACTGATCACCGCTATAGCCGGCTTGCTTGCCGATGACGTATACGTTGCGACGTCGATGGCGCTTGACGACGGCGCGGTCCACGGCGCTATTCTCATCGACAAAACCGGGATCGTACTCAAGCAGTCGCTGATGCACGCGACTACGCGCTATCGCTGGTCTTCGACTGATACTGAGACCCCGACGTTGGAGACCAGGCATGGCAAAGTCGGCATTCTGTGTGGCGACGATGCCATTTTTCCCGAAGTATTCCGGCTGTACGCCATGCGCGGCGTTTCAATCATGTTAATTCCGGCCGACTTCGCAGAAAGCTGGGAAGCCGCTACAGGGCTCGTTGAACGAGCCGCCGAAAATCGTATCAACATCGTCGCTGCGAGCCACGCAGACAGTGCGGCCAGCGGCCTGATAGCCACGCTGCAGAAGGACTTTACAATCATGACGCCCTGGGAGGATCGCGAGTTCGATGGCCTGCTAAGTGCCCCGGTCGTGCAGCGCTGCGACGACGATTTACTTGTCGCCGACATTCACCCGCTGGCGGCTGCCAACAAGGAGTGTTCGCGCAACACGCACCTGATCAACTCTCGCCCCTGGTGGCTGCTAAATCCAATTACCGCACAGCAGTAAGCACAGCTGCCGTCCGCATTCGCGGTTCGGATTGACAATTGTCATAGCTGTTCGAAGGTCCTGCGGCAACAATAAAACCTGGTAAATGGGGGTTTTATGAAGCTGACAGGCGAGCAACTCGTCGAGCGCATGACAGACGCCGAGCGCGAACGCGCGCGCATTGTTGAAAGTGTGCTGCCGGTTTTGCGCGAGCAGGCTGTCCAAGTCGATCGCGAAGGTGAATTTCATCGCGACCATGTACGCACGCTGAGTGAGGCCGGCCTCCTGGGACTCATCATCCCCGAAGAATACGGCGGCATGGGCGGCGGGCTACGCGACCTCGCGGCAGCCACCTTCGCGATGGGATCTGCCTGCCCCTCTACGGCGCTTGCCTACTTCTTTCACTGCAGTGCCGCATCCCGAGGCTTGCTGGCACTGGGTGCAATTGACGCCGACCTGTTTGACAAAGATGACGAGCCGGTAGTCCGACAGTTTGCCGAAAAGGTATTGTTCACGATGGGTCGCGACCGCAAATGGCTCGCCAATTTTGCCAGCGAGTCGATCAAGTCGGAAAAAGCCGCAATCACCATCAATACCACGGCCACGCCGGTAGAAGGCGGCTTCCGTCTCAATGGGGTCAAATCTTTCGGCTGCGCAACAGGCGTCGCTGACCAGTATCTCGTGACCGCCAACCTTGACGGTTACAAGGACGCGTCCGGACTTTGTACATTTTTTATCGAACGCGATGCCGACGGTGTATCGGAGCGCGAGCGCTGGGATGCATTGGGGATGCGTGGCACCGCAACCCATGGGTTGATCCTCGAAAACGTATTTGTTGCCGCAGATGAGGCGCTCGCCATTCCGGGTGCCTTTGCGCGTTGCATGCAGGTCAGTCGCGGTTCGTTTGTCGGTAATCAACTCGCCAGCCTCGCCGTTTATGCGGGTGCGGCCTGGTCACTTTATAACGCGACTATCAACATGCTGACGGAGAAAACCTTTGCGGATACGGGCAAACCGATCGGTACATCGCCTATGCATCAGCAATTGATCGGGGAAATGCTCGTTGACCTCGAATCAGCAATGCTCTGGCTAAGGCGCCAGCTGGAGCTCGAAACCAGTGAGCCGCCGCTGCTGGACAAGCAAGCCGTGGTGCAGCGCTGGCGCCTGTGCAAAGGCCAGGTTGCAGAACACGGTTTTCGGCTCGCGATGACGGCACTCAAGTGTGCGGGAACGTCTGGCACCAGCAATTCCATGCCCTACGCCCGGACGCTGCGAGATATGGCGATGGCGCTCGTGCAGGCATTCCCGGCGGAGCGGGGACGACTTATGGCCGCGCAAATGGAAATTACCGAGTCTGAACAACCACAGTTCGGCGTCAAAGCCAGCTGACCGGGCAGTCATAGAGATGCTGGAACTTCATAACTACATCGCGGGAGAATGGTCGGCGCCGGGTGTAGAGCTGCCGCAGCAGATCTGCAATGCCAATACCGGCGAGGTACTGCTGCAGCAACGTGGTTCAACGCCAGTGCAAATTTCAACGGCCATTGACGCAGCCGTTAAGGTTCATCGTGAAGGGACCTGGCGCAACCTCAGCGGCGACGAACGCGCCGCGCATATGCTGCGCATTGGCGATGCGATCGAGGAACTGATCAAAGACATCGCCAGTGTGGACGCTATTACTACCGGCGTGCCGATAACGCATACCCAGACACTTGCCCGTGTTTGCGGTATCGCATTTCGGACAGCTGCAAAATTAAGTCGCGAATCGAGCAGCATTCGTCGCGAAACTGACTTTGAGATTGAACGCCTGCCGCTGGGTCCTGCCGCCATCATCGCACCCTGGAATGCCCCGGCCGGCATCGCCTGCCACAAGCTCGCCAGCGCCCTCGCCGCCGGCTGCCCGGTCCTGTTCAAACCCTCGGAATGGGCGCCGCTGTCAGGACAACTGATTACGCAGGCGATCAGCAAGCTGGATCTGCCACGTGGCTTGTTTCAACTGATTCATGGCGATGGCATGACGGGTGCCGCGCTCGCCGGCGACCCGCGCGTCGCAGCGGTTTCCTTCACGGGCGGACTCGAGGCGGGACGTGCGGTTGCCGCATCCTGCGCACACCAGATCAAACCTGCCCAGCTTGAACTGGGAGGCAACAACCCGTTAGTCATCTTGCCGGATGCTGATCTCGCTCCCAGCGTTGATGGCGTCGTGGCCTCGCTAACAACGCTCAACGGCCAATGGTGTCGGGCGCTCGGCCGCCTGATCGTGCACGAGGACCTGCATGACGATGTTGTCGAAACCGTTTTGCACCGACTGAACTCCCTCGTCATCGGCGATTCGAGAGATCACGAGACGGAAATGGGGCCTATGGTTCATCGCCAACATCGCGACCATGTACTCGCCGCAATCAGCGATTACGAACAACTCGGTGGCACGGTACATCGGGCCGGAACACTCCCTGAGTTGGCGGGCTGGTTCCTGCAACCCACGCTGGTCACGGGCGTTGCACCGGCAGATGCACTCGGCGAAATCTTCGGGCCCGTTGCAACCGTGCATAAGTTTTCCAACACAGACGAAGCCGTGTCGCTCGCCAATCTTGCCCCGTATGGTCTTGCCGCCTATGTATTCGGCGGACAGACAAATGCGTACACGGTTGCCAAACAAATTGAAGCCGGGATGGTGAAGATCAATTCCGTTACCTTGTTCAGCCCGCATCCGGATGCGCCAAGGCCTGCCTGGAAAATGTCCGGCATGGGTGAAGAGGGAACGCGCGAAACCTTCGAGTTTTTCCGCGGTTCGCGCGTCGTGGGTGCGCCGCAGGGTATTCCAGCGAGTGCCGCCGCCGAACAGCTACAGGGAACTGGGACATGAGCGTCCGGCGCGGTTACGCGACAGTCTCATTCGGCCAGATGCATTATCGCTTTGCAGGCCGGCTCGGCGCCCCGGTACTGGTCCTGCTGCACCAGACGCCCAGTCATTCGGGAATGTAT
>JAOTXR010000263.1 GCA_029862285.1 Gammaproteobacteria bacterium | reverse complement strand
TTGGTGCCAGGGATTTCTTTTTGGCTTGACCGTGGGTGGTATCGAAGCCGGACGCGCGTTGCCTGGCGATGTAGCTGAAGTTGTCGGTGATTTCTCCAGGGTGTCGGAGGCCGTCCACTCTGGTGAGGCGGAGGAAGAAGACGAACAGAGCTATGTCGAACTGTGCGAGTACGTGCGAGTGGGCGCCCAACTGGTATTCGAGGAACTGGCGGCTCAAAAAAAGCAAAGATGAACAGCAGAGAATTTCCGCGGCGGCGTAAGCAACTGATGAGCATGATGGGCACAGACTCCATCGCGATTCTGCCTGCCGCGCCGATACGCATGCGCAACCGCGATGTCGAGCATGACTATCGCCCGGACAGCGATTTTTATTACCTGACCGGCTTTCCCGAGACTGATGCGGTGGCAGTGCTGATGCCGGGCCATAATCCTAAATATGTGCTGTTTTGCCGGGAGCGCGATCCGGCAAAAGAGGCCTGGGATGGCGATATCGCGGGCCCGGAGGGCGCCGTGAACGGCTACGGGGCTGACGACGCTTACCCGATCTCGGATATCGACGACATCCTGGTGGGACTGTTGGAGAAGTGCGAGCGGGTTTATTACACGATGGGTGCGCATCGTGATTTCGATCAGCGCCTCATTATGTGGATGAACCAGCTGCGTGCCAGCGGGCAGCGCGGCGGGCATGCGCCCGAAGAGCTGATATCGCTGGAACATCATCTGCACGAGTTACGCCTGTTCAAAAGTCGTGCCGAAGTCGGTGCCATGCGCCGGGCGGCGAAGATCGCCGTGGCTGCACACCGCCGCGGGATGCGGCTAACCCGGCCGGGCCTTTATGAGTACAGTGTGGAGGCAGAGTACCTCCACGAGTTCCGCAGTAACGGTGCGGTATGTTCCTATCCGCCGATAGTCGGTGCCGGTGCCAATGCCTGCGTGCTGCATTACCGCGCCAACAGCAAGAAACTCGAAGACGGTGAGTTACTTTTGGTCGACGCGGGTTGCGAATACGACTACTACGCATCCGATGTCACCCGCACCTGGCCGGTCAACGGCCGTTTTAGCAAACCGCAGCGGGAAATCTACCAGATCGTCCTGGACGCGCAGCAGGCAGCGACCGAGCAGGTGCAGGTGGGAAATCACTGGAACGACCCGCACGAGGCGGCAGTAAAGAGCATTACGCGCGGGTTGATAAAGATAGGCCTGCTGAAGGGCACGCCCGCAAAGCTCATTAAAGAACAGGCGCATAAGAAGTTCTTTTTTCACCGCACCGGTCACTGGATCGGCATGGACGTGCACGATGTGGGCGATTACAAGGTAGAAGAACAATGGCGGGTGCTGGAGCCGGGCATGGTCATGACCGTGGAGCCGGGCATTTATATAGCGCCAGGTACTAAAGGCGTGCCAAAGAAATATCAGGGAATCGGCGTGCGTATAGAAGATGACGTTCTGGTAACAAAGAAAGGCCCGGACGTACTCAGCGGTGCGCTCGAATCGAATCCCGACGAGGTCGAGGCACTGGCAGCGGAGAATCAGAAACCGAAACGACGCCGATGAGCAACTACGATAGCGATATTCTAATTATCGGTGGCGGCATGGTCGGTGCGAGTCTGGCCGCTGCACTGGCGCCGTTGTCACTGCGTGTGACGGTGGTCGAGGCGAAAGCGCCGCGTGACCCTGGTCAACCGAGCTATGACGATCGTTCTACGGCATTGGCGTATGGCAGCCGTCGCATTATCGAAACGCTGGGTTTGTGGCCGGCCCTCGAGTCCGCCGCAACGCCGATCCACGGCATCCACGTTTCTGACCGCGGCCGTTTCGGGGTTACCCGGCTCGATCGTGACGAGCAGGGTCTGCCGGCGCTCGGCTATGTCGTTGACAACCGTGCACTTGGTCCTGTGCTGTGGCGGGCAATGGAGCAGTCGCAGGTCGAAATCCTGTGTCCTGCGGGCATCAAGGCCATTAACCTAAAACGTGACTGCGCCGAGGTGAGTGTTAGTACTGAAGACGGCCCGGTCGTTTGCAACACACGATTGCTGGTGGTCGCCGACGGTGCGCGCTCGACCACCCGGGAATTGCTTGGTATCGGTGCCGACATCACCCGCTACGAGCAGATCGCGGTCATTACCAACGTCACACCGGAAAAGTATCACGAGCACGTCGCGTACGAACGTTTCACCGACACCGGGCCACTGGCATTTTTGCCGATGAGCAACGGTCGTTGTTCAGTTGTGTGGACATTGCCGCCGGATGAAGCCGACACTGCGCTCCTGTGCGATGACGACCAGTTCCTGTCCGCGCTACAAGATGCATTTGGCCATCGCCTCGGCCGTCTCACCCGTTGTGGCAGCCGGCACAGCTATCCGTTGTTCCTGGTCAAAGCCGCACAGATCAGTGGCGAGCGTCATGTGCTAATCGGCAATGCCGCGCATGGCTTGCATCCCGTGGCAGGTCAGGGCTTTAACCTCGGGTTGCGTGATGTTGCCGCGCTCGCCGACGTTATTGCCGATAACGACGATCCCGGCGACGCGATTGCGTTGCGCCGTTACACTCAATGGCGGGAAAGCGATCATGACAGAGTGATCAATCTGACCGACGGACTGGTACGACTGTTCACGTCTGATTTTGCACCGGTGAAACTGGCCCGCGGAGCCGGTTTGGCCGCACTCGACCTGCTCGGCGCGCCACGGGGTGCGTTTGCGCGCCAGACTATGGGTCTGCGGGGCCGGTTGCCAAGGCTGGCGCGGGGAGTGCCCCTGCGATGAGCGATTACGACATCGTTGTCGTCGGTGCGGGCATGGTCGGTTCGGCGGCAGCGGCGGTATTTGGCCAGCGTGGGTTGCGTGTGGCCGTCGTCGAAGCACGAATGCCGCAGGGCGATCTCAACGACGGCAAGATCGATCTGCGTGTTTCGGCAATCTCGCGTGCGTCGCAGGAGCTGCTGCAGCAAGTTGGCGCCTGGCAGAATATCGATTCCAAAACGATTTCGCCGTATGGCGAAATGCGGGTGTGGGATGCCGATGTACCGCCGGAATCAGCCGACGTCGTGCATTTCGATGCTGCCGACATCGGTGAACCGGAACTCGGCTTTATTATTGAGAACCGGCGTATCCAGGACGCGCTTCACCGTTGTCTCAATGCACTGCCATCCGTCGTACTGTTTACGCCGTGCAGTGTCGAAGACCTCACACGATGCGATGACGCCATCGCAGTGCGTCTGGACGACGGTCGCAAACTGAAAGCCCGGTTGGTCATCGGCGCCGACGGTGCACGCTCCCGGACCCGTGAACTGGCGGCAATTGCAACCCGCGGCTGGTCGTACGAACAAAAGGCCGTTGTCACTCACGTTACGACAAGTAACTCGCACCGGGAGACGGCATACCAGCGTTTTCTCACCGATGGCCCCATCGCCCTGCTGCCGTTGTACGACGGTCGTTCCTCTGTGGTGTGGTCGACCACACCCGGACACGCCGATGAATTGCTTGCACTGGAACAGGAATCATTTTGCCGCCGCGTCGAAGAGGCTACTGATGCGGTGCTCGGCAGGGTAACGCATAGCGATCGTCGCGCCGCGTTTCCATTGCAGCTGCTGCACGCGGTCGACTATGTTCGACCGAATCTCGTGCTGATTGGCGATGCAGCGCACGCAGTGCACCCATTGGCGGGGCAGGGTGTCAATCTCGGGTTTGCCGATGTACGCAAGTTGGGCGATGTATGCCGCGAAGTCGACACTCTCGAACTCGGTGACCTCAGCGTGTTGCGGCGTTACGAACGTGAGCGCAAGAGCGAAAACCTGCTGATGATGGGTTCAGTTGATGCCCTTAATCGCCTGTTCCGTGCCGACACCCCCCTCGTCGGCCGCGCCCGCCAGGTTGGCATGTCCCTGTTCAACCGCATCCCCCCACTGAAACACGCCATCATCCGCCGCGCCATGAAAGGGGGACAGTGACCCTATCTCTAAGTAGAG
>JAOTXR010000262.1 GCA_029862285.1 Gammaproteobacteria bacterium | reverse complement strand
CGTTGAAGTGGACAAAATCCAGCCCGCTCGACGTCGTTACGTCGAGGAGCAAATCCTCGCCAGCCTCAACGGTCAGCGATAGAAATGTTGCGAGCACCAGGGCCGCAATTGTGGGCATATAGCTTGGCATGGTTATTGGTCTTACGCTTAGAGGACCATCGTGGAGCATCGGTTCCCTCTTTATATTATAGCGCCTCATTTGTCAGCCAAAGCTGAACCTCGGCGAGACGATGGGGTCTCAGGGTACAAGTACCTGCCAATCTGAGTAAAATAGTGTCAACGAATTTGAATCAGAGATCATCATGAGAGTTTTAGCGATTTGCATCGTCCTGCTGATTGGCACACAAGCACAAGCCGAAGACGACAATTTTCGAAGCTGCACGGCCATTGAGAATGATGCTGCGCGCCTATCCTGTTATGACACCGCCGCAGACCGCTATATGGAAATAGAAGCGGTGACGACTTCGCCGGTTGCAGCAGAGCCACCGGCCACTCCAACACCACCGGCCACTCCAGCACCACCGGTCGTGCAGACGGAACGACGGCCGCCGGTGAAGATACCATCCTCCCGCATCCCGGAATCATCGCATGAGCCGGCCGGTACCGGTGAGGATGGATTCGGTCTCGAATACACCAAGTTAAAAAAGGGCGAAACCATCAGCAGCCGCTACGACGGTGAATTCACCGGTTGGAGCGGTCGCACGATTTTCCGGCTTGAAAACGGCCAGGTCTGGCGTCAGGCGGAATCCGGTCGTTTCCGCGCCAGCATCGACCGACCAATGCTAATCATTGAACGCGGCGCCTTTAACAGCTACCGGCTGAGAGTCGAGGGAATGAACCGATCGTTGCGCGTAAAACGCATACACTGACCATTATTCTATAGCCCGTTTTGCAACAACGGTGGGTTATAGACTGCTGCATCCCGCGCCCAGGCTTCTTCTGCTCCTTGCTGATTGCGATAACGCAGTAGATTCTGCCGGTAAGCATTCTTGTCAGGTTGGAATTTCGCCGCGTCCGTATATTGACCGTCTGCGGCCAACGCCATTGCCAGAGTTGCGCTGACCTCGTCATTTGACGGCGCCGCATCATAGAGCTCGTGCGCCATTGCCAGTGTCTCGTCCCGGTGATCCGAAAATCCCGGGCAGACTGAGCGCACCCGCACCAATGCCATGATTACCGGTCCATAGTTTTGCTGTCGCGCCAGCGCCGCTTCAAAAAACTCCGCCGCGCGACCGCAGTCACCAGCTGCCAGCGCCGCGAGGCCTGCGTGATATCGCGCCACGATACTCTGCTGCAGGTTGTCAGCCGCAATAACGTAATGGTCCAGCGCTGCGGAGTAATTACTGCGACGCATCTCGGCATGACCCAGCAAGACACGTGGCTCGGGATAGCGTGGGTCCAGCCCGACAGCCTGGCGATATGCGGCGATAGCCTCATCGACTTTGCGCATACGCTCATACAGCATGCCAATAAGATAGTGATAGGCCGCGTTGTGCGGACTCGCGACTATGGCGGATTCCAATTGCTCGACCGCTTCTTCCTGGCGCCCGGTGCGTTGCAGCACCAGCGCGAGTGCCGCCCGGGCGGACGCATCTTTGGGGTCCCATTGCACAGCGGACCGAAATTCTCTTTCGGCTGTAGACAAATCACCCTGGCCTAGCGCTGCCCGGCCGCGTTCCTGGTAAATCTGTGCGCTGCGTGACAGTTCTGCCAGCTCCCGCATCAATGGGTCCGGAAAATGCGCTTCGTTGTCACCGGCAAGTTGCAAATGCCCTGCTGCACGTTGCGGCTCGCCCAGAGCGCGCCAGGCCATTGCCGCGGGATAATGCAGACGGGTCGCCTGCGGTTGTATTGACAATGCCTGTTCCAACGCATTTATCGCATCACTGTAGTTGTCCTGTAACAATGCAGCCTTGCCAATTGCTCCCAATACCGCAGGGTTTGTCTCGCGCTCATCAAGTAGCCGCAACAATTTCCCGGCTTCTTCGGGCTGACCCAATTCAATCAGGGACAATGCCAGGTGGTACTGTGCCGGCGCATTTCCCGGTTGCTGCTCGAGCACAGCACGAAAACCCTCTGCAGCCGACTCCAGATCGCCGGTATCGCGCTGCACATGGGCGCGATAGTAACGCCAGCGAATATCCTCGGGATTGACCCGAATGGCATGCTGGTAGCAGTTGCCGGCAGCCTGCATCAGATGATGCGCATGGTACACACGACACAGATTGCCCCAGTTGTTCGCTTCCTCCGCCGGTGTATCGACCGTTGATCTTTCCTGATCGAAACGATCCTGTGCGGCCTTGATCGTCTCCCGCACACCGGCAGCCAGCTGCCCGGTATCCGGGTGCTGGTACTTATCACAGGCAGAAATACAAAATATTGACAACAGGACCGACACTGTTGCGGGCAACAGACTCCGGTTTCGCAAAGTCATTTGTGCGGATGCCCCGCACCTCGCACCAGAGAGTGGTACTTGGCAGGCATCAGGTTTGACCACAGTTCCCGGGCACCATCCGACCAGATCACGATAACGTCCGTTTGTTCGCGATTTTCGCCCAACCCAATCAAGACGCGCGGGTCGTTGCATGAAGCGTAGCTGCCATCGCTGCGAGCGCGTCGCCACGAAAACGTCTCATTGCCCCGTACCCGTGCGGCCCGCGCACCAAAGTCGTCACGGCCATCCGGGGTAAGCAGCCTAAGCCCAATCCAGTTGTTGTTTTGACCAATGCTATTGATCAACAGGTTGGGAGGGCCGTTGTTGTTGCTGACCAGTACATCCACATCGCCATCGTTGTCGACATCGCCGATAGCGGCACCACGGCTGATCGCCGCCACGGAAAACGCCGGTCCGGCATTCGCGCTGATATCAACAAAAACCCCGTCGCCGGTGTTTTCGAATAGCTGGTTTTGCTGGCGCAGCGGCAACGCTTCACCGGCGTCGACCTGTTCCTGCACATGTGTTACGGCGCCATTTACACTGAGAAGATCGAGATCGCCATCGTTATCGAAATCGACCCAGGCCGTACCAAAACCCGTGTATTCCAGGCTGGACCCCGCCAGGCCGAACTGGACCGACCGGTCTTCAAACCATCCCGAGCCATCATTGACATACAGGGTATTGGTTTCGCGGCTCAGGTGCGTCATGAACAGATCTTCGTCGCCATCATCATCGAAATCGCCGGCATCCACACCCATGCTGGCTTCGGAGCGGCCATCCATATTGACCGCAACGCCGGCCATCGGCGCCTCGTCGGAAAAACCCCCAGCACCGTCGTTCATCCACAGCTGGTTTGGCACGCCATCGTTGGCCACATAAATATCTATCCAGCCGTCGTTATCGAAATCAGCCGTGCTGACGCCAAGGGCACCGCCAAAAACCCGGTTTATCCCACTTGCGACACTGACATTCTCGAACACACCGTCACCACGATTGCGATAGAGGCTGTCAGCTTCCGAGCGATAAACCAGCGGCGAGCAATAGTCCCTGGCACTGGTGGAAGAACGACAGGGTTTGTGGGTAGCAAAACGAAAGTTGACGTAATTTCCGGCATACAAGTCGAGTAAACCATCCCGATCGTAATCCAGAAATGACGCGCTGACGGTCCACCGCGCATCGCCGGTTCCGGATTTTTCCGTAATTTCGACAAATGTACCGTCACCCAGATTGCGCCACAGCTGATTGGCTCCGAAATTGCTGAGATACAAATCTGTGTTGCCGTCATTGTCGATGTCGGCGCAGGCTACTCCCATGCCATAAGCGCCCGCCTCAATACCGCTTGCTTCGGTTACGTCTACAAAACGCAGACCGGACGCGTCGGAGTCATTACGATATAAACGATCGATAATCAGTGGCGCCTGCAGCGGTGGCAGGAGCGTCTCCGATGTGCCCAGCAGATGGCCCTGAACCAGGTAAAGGTCCAGATCGCCGTCATTGTCGTAGTCGAACATGCCCGCACCCGACCCCATCATCTCGA
>JAOTXR010000261.1 GCA_029862285.1 Gammaproteobacteria bacterium | reverse complement strand
GGGTTTTGATCCCGTCATGCGCAGGTTCGAATCCTGCCACCCCAGCCATTACACAAACAGGTGACTACCGTGGCTCAACGAAACAAGCGTGCTGATCGTTTTATCGCGGAAGGTGACGTGACCCGCTTGAAAAACGAGAGTATCGAGCCGGCCGCAATGGTGGTATTCGCCGGTAATGCCAATCAGCCTCTGGCATGCAGCATCGCAAGGCATTTACGTATGCCAATGGGCCGGATCAGTGTAGGTCGGTTCAGCGACGGCGAAGTCAGCGTCGAAATTATGGAGAACATTCGCGGTCGCGATGTATTCCTGGTGCAATCGACCTGTCCACCCGTCAATGACAATTTGATGGAGCTGCTGGTAATGGCGGATGCCTGCCGGCGAGCGTCGGCTGCCCGGATTACAGCGGTAGTGCCGTATTTTGGTTATGCGCGACAGGACCGGCGGCCGCGTTCGGCGCGAGTCGCAATTACAGCCAAGATGGTCGCCAACCTGATAACTTCGGCCGGCATCGACCGGTTGCTGACGGTTGACCTGCACGCCGACCAGATCCAGGGGTTTTTCGATATCCCGGTCGATAATGTTTATGCCTCGCCTGTTTTGCTGGGTGACGCCTGGAAACGCAAAGAAGGTGAGATTGTCGTGGTATCGCCGGATGTCGGTGGTGTGGTCCGCGCGCGGGCACTGGCCAAGCGTCTCGACGACGCCGATCTGGCGATTATCGACAAGCGTCGTCCGCGTGCCAATGAGTCGCGGGTAATGAATATCATCGGTCAGGTGCAGGACAAGACCTGCGTAATGATCGATGACCTGGTCGATACGGCCGGTACCATGTGTCATGCAGCAGCCGCACTCAAAGAGGAGGGGGCAAACAAAGTACTGGCCTATATCACCCACCCGGTACTGTCGCACCCGGCCGTGGAGCGCATCAGCGCGTCAGTGATGGATGAACTGGTGGTAACCGATACCATCCCGCTGAGCGACGAAGCCGCGAACTGCCCCAAGATCCGCCAGCTCACTGTGTCCGAGCTGCTGGCGGAGACCATGCGCCGGATCAGTGGCGAGGAGTCTGTCAGCTCCCTCTACGTCGACTAGCCTCTTTCCAGGGCGGCCTGGCCGCGATCGCGACGGGATCAAAAGGGACGATTTAAAGGGCCAGTACGCCTGGACCAGGTGTACTGGCCCTTTAAATCTGGCAGAATTGCCCGCTCTCTGATATCGCCTGGTCGCGGGCGATCAATTTTTTACGGAGCCGATCATGAGCAAAGCAGCTTTCAACCTGATCGCGGAACTTCGGGACGACAAGGGGAAGGGTGCGAGCCGCCGCCTTCGTCGAACCGGAAAAGTTCCCGCGGTACTTTACGGTGGTCGCGACGAGGCACGAACCCTGTCGTTAGATCATGACCAGTTGGCCAACAATCTGGACAACGAAACTTTCTACTCTACGATCCTGAACATTAAAGTCGGTGACATCGAGCAGGCGGTCATCCTGAAGGATTTGCAGCGGCACCCGGCCAAGCGTCGTGTGATGCATGCCGATTTTCAGCGGGTACTGGCCGACGAGAAGATCACGATTAGCGTGCCGTTGCATTTTCTCGGCGAAGACTTGGCCCCGGGCGTCAATGAAGGCGGCATTATCTCCAAGATGCAGACCGAGATTGAGATCTCCTGCCTGCCACGAGATTTGCCAGAGTACCTGGAAGTGGATGTTTCCGAAGTCGAACTCGACAAGATGATCCAGCTTTCCAGCGTCGTGGTACCCGAGGGCGTCGAAATTACCGATCTTTCCCACGGGCGCGACCAGCCGGTTCTGGCGATTCATCGTCCGATGAAGGAAGAGGAAATCGAGCCAGTCGAAGGCGAAGAGGTCGAGGGAGCCGAGGTCCCGACCGTCGACGAAACCGAGGCAAAGAAAGAAGAAGAAGAATCTGGCGAAGAATCCTGATTCTTGTTTGTTGCGCGGGCGCGAGGCCCGCGCGTTCTACCCGGTGATCGATAGTGCTGCATATTCTCAAATGGCTGCGCGCGCGCGGCGCTGCTTCCGCTAGCGAACCTGCGGAGGAACTCTGGGTGCAAATGATAGTTGGCCTGGGAAATCCCGGAGCGGAATACGAACAGACCCGGCACAATGCCGGCTACTGGTTCGTTGATGAACTTGCCGCGCGTCATGGCGGGCGTTTTTCCCCGGAACGCAAGTTCAATGGCCAGCAATGTCGCATCAGTATCGATGGTGCCGATGTGCGTTTGCTGAAACCCGGCGCCTTCATGAATAACAGCGGTCAGGCGGTACGTGCAATGGCCAGTTATCTCAAGATCCCGGTCAACAAGATCCTGGTCGTTCACGATGAGATCGATCTGCAGCCGGGTACCGCCCGGCTGAAGCTGGGTGGTGGCCATGGCGGCCACAATGGTTTGCGTGACGTGATATCGCATATCGGGCGTGAATTCGCGCGTTTGCGCTTGGGTGTCGGTCACCCGGGCAACAAAAACGATGTCGTCGACTATGTCCTGCGCCGGCCTTCGCTGGACGACAGCCGCATGATCCACGAGGCTGCCAACGAAGCGGCCGACCTGATGCCCCTGCTGGTGCGCGAAGGCTTCGAAAAGGCCATGACCCGGCTGCATACAGGTAAGGCCTGATGCCGATCCAATGTGGCATCGTCGGCTTGCCCAATGTGGGCAAGTCGACACTGTTCAACGCATTGACCGCTGCCGAGATTGCGGCAGAAAACTATCCGTTTTGCACTATTGATCCCAACGTCGGGATCGTGCCCGTGCCCGACCGGCGGCTTGAGCAGATTGCAGCCATCGTCCAACCGCAAAAAATTCTGCCGACGACAGTGGAATTTGTGGATATTGCCGGCCTGGTCGCCGGTGCGTCCAAGGGCGAGGGGCTGGGCAACAAGTTTCTGGCAAATATTCGCGAAACCCACGCGATCGCCCATGTGGTGCGTTGTTTCGACAATGACGATGTCACTCATGTAACCGGCCAGATCGATCCTGCCTCCGACATCGAGACGATCAACACCGAACTGGCACTCGCCGACCTGGCAACGGTAGAAAAAAACCTCGACAAGGCCGAGCGTAATGCCAAGACAGGCAAGAAAGACGACATTGCCTGGCGCGACCTGTTACGCAAAGTATTCGCCGGTCTGGCGGATGGTGTTGCGTTACGCACCATGTCGCTGAACGATAATGACAAAAAAGCGCTTAGGGAATTGCACCTGTTGACCGCCAAACCGGTACTCTACATTGCCAACGTCGACGAGAACGGCTTTGAAGACAACCCCTACCTGGAGCAGTTACGCCAGATTGCGGAATCAGAGGGCGCTGAGCTGGTGGCCGTCTGCGCTGCACTGGAATCAGAGATAGCAACACTGGACGAAGGCGACAAGAATGAATTCCTGGCCGAACTCGGTATGCACGAGCCGGGTCTGGACCGCGTCATTCGCGCCGCCTACAAGTTGCTTGGCTTGCAGACCTTTTTCACGGCCGGGCCCAAAGAAGTCCGGGCATGGACGATGCATGCCGGTGACCCGGCACCAAAGGCTGCCGCCGAGATTCATACCGATTTTGAGCGCGGTTTCATCCGTGCCGAAGTCATCGCCTATGACGATTTTCAGCGGCTCGGAGGCGAGCAGAAGGCCAAGGAGGCAGGGCGCCTGCGGCTGGAAGGCAAGGGCTATATAGTACAGGAAGGCGATATTATTCACTTTCTCTTTAATGTTTAGGTACTGATGGAATCGTTTACTGACGTAGTACCGTTCAACTTGCTGGCATTACTGCAGGTCGCAGCAGTGATTGCCATTGCGTTGGGTCTCAATTTTTTCGTCACAAAACGTTATGCGGCCCGCAAGACGATGCACACGCGTTTGCAGGTTTTCCAGGCGGTGCTGATTGTCACTGCGTTGATAACAATACTGGCAATCGCCCCTATCGGCGACAGTCGTCGCGGCCAGTTGCTGGGTTTTTTCGG
>JAOTXR010000260.1 GCA_029862285.1 Gammaproteobacteria bacterium | reverse complement strand
TCGACGGCGTCAAGAACTGGATTTCGAAATTCGACAATGCAGCCGGTGAAATGGCCTTATTGCGCAAAGCCGATGCGACATGGAACAAGCTGCTCAGCGGCAAGGCAAAACAAAACGTCGTCCTGTTCAGCCCAGGCGATCAGGAACGGATCAGCCCGGAGCGGCTGCAACGTGCAAAAAAACAGTTCGAGTAACCTTCGTAGCCTTGCAAATTCTCATGATTTGGCCGCTGACTGTCGGAGTCTGTGAACACGCCGAAAATCCTCCAGATAGCTTTCCTTGATGTTCTACCGGACCACTATTTAACATAATATACATTATGCGCATAAGGTGTAAAGAACCACATACAGCATGTGGTCCCAGAAATACCGGAAAAACGCCCTTTTGGGACGTCTCTCAGCGATAGCTGGGCCGAATTCCTACAGTCATTCAGTTTTTACTGGTTTCTGACGCTTACCCTCCGGGAATCCAGACACTAGCTATCCGGGGAATGTGTATCGCTCATGCGAGCACGTATAACGTCAACCGAACCATTGGTGTCGGCAGCGTTGTCGGAACAATCAACACGGATGGCACGATTGGAATTTTAAGTACCGGAAATTTTCTGGTGCGGCCATTTGGCTGTTTGGTTCGGCGCTGGCCGGCATGGGCTCGCAAGGCGTAGAAAGACCGCGTAATCCGCCACTAATCGAGACGAAAAACCCCGCCCGGTGCGGGGTTTTTTGTGTGTAGCAAAAAGGGACAGTGACCCTTTTTCTCGACGAGAGAGGTTAAGGTCATTGGAGGGGCCAATGTCACGCCTGATGGTAAGGTATCGGCTACTTAGTTACCGATTGCGGGCCGAGGGCTGCATTCTGCGGTTAGGCGACAATCCCTCGACGAGAATTTTGGAGTTGAGAGAATGAACTCAAGAAAGAAGAACGCACGAGTTGCCGGGGCTATCTATTTTCTTCTGGTCATAACCGGCGTATTCAGCATCATGTATGTCCCAGCAACACTGATCGAGTTCGGTGACGCCGGTGCAACTGCAAAAAATATTCTGTCCAGAGAATGGCTATATCGGCTAGGAATTTTTGTTGGACTGTTATCGAACATAATTTTCGCAGTCCTGGGTGTTGCTTTATTCCGGTTGTTCAGGGAAATAGATGAGGGGCAAGCATTTCTAATGTTGGTGTTGGTTGTGATGTCAGCCACAGCCGGGTTTGTAAATGTGTTCAATCAACTTGCCGCACTGATTTTCCTGAGTGACGCGGAGTTTTTAGCCGCAATCGATAAGCCACAATTGGAGGCTCTGGCGTATGCCTTTATTCGTCTAGATGGCCATGCGACTAACGCGCTTGAATTGTTCTGGGGGCTATGGCTCTTGCCTTTCGGGCTGCTGGTCTACAGATCGCGTTTCATTCCAAAGTTCTTTGGTGTTCTGCTAATTATCGCGTGTGTCGGCTATGTGTTGAGTAGCTTTATGTCGATTGTATTGCCACAGCAGAAGGCCATGATTTCTACAATCATCACGGTACTGACGGTTGGGGAATTGCCAATAATCCTGTGGTTGTTGATTGTGGGCGCCAGGGAGGGCGTTGAGCATCAGGCCTCATAGCCTCAATAGGAATCGCTTAGTGTGCACCGTGTTAATCACTCGTAGCGAGGTGGGTCTGCCCCGCCGTCAGCAGTGTCGACCAGATCTCCTGCAGGTACCCGGCCGGGTCATTCATTGCGATAAGATCCTTATATAGGAGCACCGCGCCGCTGAAGCCCTCGCTCATCCACGTCATGGCGCCCGGAAGCTCGACGGCGGGCAGCGCATCGGGTAGCGGATAGGCGGTGACATAGAAGTACGGCTCGGCAAAACTTTCGTCGCCGAAGACGAAACCGAAGTTCATCTGCTTGTCGGCGTGCTCCTCGTCCGCCGGGTCCTGGTCGGGTACTTTTTGTCCGGGAAGCCAGATCATGGACAAATCGAAATGATGCGGCCAGACCTGTATCGGACTGGTCTCTTCGCGGATACCGGCGCGAAAGGTCTCGAGGGCAGCCGTTACCGACGCGAGTGCGCGTTGCAGGCTCTGCGCCCGGGCATTGGAATAATCGAACTGCTCACTGCCACGAAGCTTGTCGTCCGGTGCGAGCGAAGGGTCTATGCCGACCGCAACGAGCGTCTTATCGAGCCACGACGCGATGCTCGCCGCTGATTGCCCGGTCAGCTCTTTGGTGAATTCTCTTTCCGGCGTACGAACGTTCAGCCGGCTTGCAACGAAATCCAACTCCAGCTCGAAGTCGGTACCGGCATGGATCACGCCCGTGGTCAGTCCCGTCAGTGACGGTCTGAGACTGGCGTGCCACCAGTGTTTTCTCCGTGCGCGCATGCTCCCGGCCCATCCGCCGAGCACGCGCGCATAGACGTGCAGCGCATCGGCTGTCGTGCGTGTTGTGTCCGGGTCAAGTTGCGGAAATTGATGTGCGGTCATTATTGTCCCGTCAGTTGCCCGCGACGCCGCCATAGGCGACGCCGGTCAGTTGGCACATGTCGGTCTTGAACGATGTCAGATCGGATGCGGTGAAGTCGGATACGTGCCGGTGGCCGGCGGCGCGCGCGACGACGGTCATGAGTTCCACAGCAGAATCGAAGAATCTCGCCAGACGCTCGGCCGCGATGTCGACGGGCAACCGCGCCCGCAAATGCGGTTTCTGCGTGGCGATACCGACCGGGCAATTGTTGGTGTGACAGGCACGCATGCCAAGACAGCCGATGGCCTGAATTGCGGCATTGGAAACGGCGATACCATCAGCGCCGAGGGCCATCGCCTTGGCAAAATCCGCCGGAACACGCAATCCACCGGTGATGATCAATGTGACGCCAGCCGCGTCGCACGCGTCGAGGTGCCTCCTGGCCCGCGCCAGTGCCGGGATTGTCGGCACCGATATGTTGTCGCGAAAGATCAGCGGCGCCGCGCCGGTGCCACCGCCGCGGCCATCGAGGATGATGTAGTCGACACCGACTTCCAGTGCCGCGTCAATGTCCTTCTCTATGTGTTGCGCCGAGAGCTTGAAACCGACAGGAATACCGCCAGTGCGCTCGCGTACTTCGCCGGCAAAGTCGCGAAACTGACTCAGGTCTTCCCATTCCGGAAACCGTGCCGGGGAGATTGCCGACTCCCCTTCGGGCAGCTCGCGTACTTCTGCGATCTTGCCCTTTACTTTGGCGCCTGGCAGATGACCACCGGTGCCGGTCTTGGCGCCCTGCCCGCCCTTGAAATGAAAAGCCTGTGTCTTTTGCACCTTGTCCCAGGAAAAACCAAAGCGCGCCGAGGCCAGCTCGTAGAAGTAACGCGAGTTGGCCGCCTGCTCTTCAGGCAGCATACCGCCCTCGCCCGAGCAAATACCCGTGCCGGCCAGTTCGGCACCCTTTGACAGCGCCACTTTCGCTTCTTGAGACAATGCGCCGAAGCTCATGTCGGAAACGAACAACGGAATATCCAGGCGCAACGGTTTCGCCGCGTTAGGCCCGATAACGATGCCGGTGCCGACCGGTTCCTCGTCGAGCAATGGCAACTTGTGCAACTGTCCGACGACAAACTGCAGGTCTTCCCATTTCGGCAAACTGTCGCGTGGTACGCCCATCGCGGCTGCAGGTCCGTGATGGCCGACCTTGCTTAAACCGTCGTTGGACAGCTTGCGGATGAACTTGACGTACGGCTCATCGACGGTGCCCGTCGGGTCCTGGTAGGCGCCCTGGTATGCATCGCGCTTGTAAGGTTGTGGATGTTTCCCCGCCCACGCCGCGATCTCGTCTTCGTCCACGCAGACCTGGCCGCCCTCGACCCAGGCGTTGAACTTTGGCAGTGTCTCGTTGTTGTTGTATTCGCTGATGCCGGTATCGAGTCGGTAATCCCAGCCGTGCACACCGCAAATCAGATTGTCGCCATCAACATGACCATCGGACATCAGCGCACCGCGATGGGCACATCGGCCGTACAGCACACTGAC
>JAOTXR010000259.1 GCA_029862285.1 Gammaproteobacteria bacterium | reverse complement strand
TCATACACACGCGATTGCAGCGCCACGCCCAGCAAAGACGGGCCGAGGAAAATCAGGCCGCCGTGGCCGGACTGGCTGAAGCGATATGCAATATGGATGTACGCGTGCAGCGTATCGACCGCTGCCTGCAACGCGTGCTGCAACGCGTCGACCAGATGCAGCTTAGCCAGGGTGGCAGCAACAATGACTTGCGTCAGGCGGTGCATCTGGTGCGCGATGGCGCCACCACTGAGCAACTCGTCGATCTTTGTGGCCTGACCCGGGGCGAAGCCGAGCTGTTCCAGCGGTTGCATTCCTGATCATTTTTCGTGACCTTAGGTAAACATCTGTCTTATGTGATATTCCAAAACTGACAAGAAGCTGCTTTGCCAGTACAGTAACGCCTTCGACATCCGGGAGGAAGCGACAATGCGGTCAGTTCTCAAGACGTTGCGGTTGGTAACTTTAATAGTTCTGCTCGGCCCGAGTCAGCAGGCGCTGTCAATGCCGGCCAGTCCGTTCAGCTTTGCTGCGGTCCAACCCGATGGCGCGCCGATAACTTTGAACATCCGCGGCGATGAACATTACAACTGGACCGAGGATATTCGCGGTTACACCGTGATCAAGGACAATCTCGGGCAGTATGTCTATGCGCAACTGGCCGCAGACGGCCGTCTCGGTGCAACGGGTTTGATCGTGGGGCGCGACGATCCGGAAAAGGCCGGGCTAGAACGCCATGCAGCTCCGTCCCCGGATATTCTCCAGCAACGAGCCATGCGTGCGCCGGATGCACAACGGGCCGTGCCGCCATTCGGAAACGTCAAGAATATGGTGATAATGATCCGTTTCTCCAATCACGTCAGCAGGCCAGTGCCCTCAAACAGCGACATTGACGTATTGTTCAACGCCATCGGTGGCGATGCACAGCTTGCCCCAACCGGTAGTGTGCGCGATGTTTATCTCGAAAACTCTTACGGCCAGATGACCCTGGACTCCACCGTGTTTGGCTGGGTTGACGTACCCAATACCGAGTCCTATTACGCCAATGGCCAATCCGGTGACTCGACGCTTTGGCAGGCTTTGCGCTATGCGCTGGATGTGGTCGACCAGACCGTTAACTTCAATGATTTTGATACCGACAATGACGGCAATATCGATTCGATTGCCTTCATACATTCCGGTTACGGTGCCGAATGGGGCGGTGTAGATCAGTACGGGACCAATTACCCCAATAGAATCTGGTCGCACCGTTGGGCTATACAACAACCTGCGTGGGTTTCGAGCGAAGGTGTCGTTGTTTCTGACTACCATATTAGTCCCGGTGTCTGGGGCACGTCGGGTTCAGACATTGGCCGGATTGGCGTCATTGCACACGAGACGGGCCATTTCTTCGGTCTGCCCGATCTCTACGATACCGATGGTTCTGGATCGGGTATCGGCTCGTTTGGATTGATGGCCAATTCCTGGGGTTTCGATTCATCGCAGTGGTATCCACCGCATTTTTCGCCCTGGAGCAAGATCAATCTGGGGTGGGTGAGCCCAGCCGTGATCAGCACAGCCGGCAGCTACAACCTGGATCAGGCAGAAACCAGCGCAAGCGTGTATCGCATTGACAATGGTTATCCGTCAAACGAATACCTGCTGGTGGAAAATCGCCAGCCGGTCGGTTTCGATGGCGCCATGCCCCAGGGTGGGCTGGTCGTCTGGCATATAGACGAACAGGCCGGCTACAACACGGAAGGCTACCCGGGTCAGGCGGGTTGGCCGGGCAACGGTAATCACTACCGTGTTGCTGTTTTGCAGGCCGATGGTAATTATCAGCTGGAGAAAGACATCAATCGCGGTGACGCCGGCGATGTTTATCACGGCGGCGGTGTTACGGAAATCGGACCGAACACCACGCCAAATACGGATGCATATCAAAACGGGAATATCGTCTCCACCGGGAACACCCTGTCGCAAATAAGTACTGCTGGCGCGACCATGAGTTTCACGTTTGGTCAGCCGACAGCCGGCCCGAGTGTCGCCGTAGCGGATCACCTGACCACTTATGGGACGGTTAGTGGCACTTATCTGAACACGCACACGCAGGACGATGTACGCGAGTCGATTACCGAGAGAGACTCGGGTGGCAAGCCGGCCAACCGCCACGATCGGCTGGATCATATTTGGCGATTTACGCTTGGCGGCGCAGATAACCGCTTCAACATCGACGCACACCGCACTGACGGTGGCGATGCGGACACGCGTTTCGATATCGAGTATTCGGCCAGTGCAAACGGGCCCTGGACGAGTATGTTGTCGATAACCAAGACTTCTGATGACGATCAGTATCAGCAGTACACAATTGGCGCCCCGCCCTCGACAGTCTACGTGCGCGTCACCGACGACGATCGCAGCCGGGGCCAACGTTCCCACGACACCATTTACGTCGATCACATGTACTTCGACGAGGGTGTACCGAGTACCGATCCACCCGGACCGGCCAGTAGTCCGAACCCAGCCAATGGCGCGACCGGTATTGCAACGACTGCCGATTTAAGTTGGACAGCCGGCGTCGATACCCAGTCTCACGACGTCTACTTCGGCACGTCCATTACCCCGCCGTTCATGGGTAATCAGAGCCTACCGACATACGATCCGGGCACAATGACCGCGGATACGACGTATTACTGGCGTATCGACGAGGTCAACGGCAACGGTACCACCCAGGGTAGTCTCTGGAGCTTTACCACCGGCGGCGACGGAGGATGCGCCCTGGCCGGCGAGAGTTGCACCAGCAACAGCGAATGTTGTTCTAACAAATGCAGGGGTAAGAACGGCAACAAGTCCTGTCGTTAAACAGGGACGGTACCCCATAATCAAAAACCCCGCCCCGTGGCGGGGTTTTTTTATTCCTCAGCGCCGTAAGCGCGCAACATGTCGACGACGTCTGTGTGGCCGCGGCGGGTCGCGTCCGCCAGTGGTGGCCCAGACGGAAATTTGCCGGCCGCGTGGGCGTTAATATCGGCGCCGGCTCTGAGTAGTACCTGCACCATCGCCGCATCGCCGCTTTCGGCGGCCAAACGCAATGCCCAGCCCTTCCTGGCGTTAACATCGGCACCATTATCCAGCAGTGCTCGCGCTGTCTGCACGTAACCGCGACGCACCACCTCAATTATAAAAGGCTCCAGACCCGAACCTTCTACGTTTGCACCCCGACCGGCGAGGAAACGCACGACTTCGTGCGCATCGTAGGCGACCGCGGTACCGATAGTCCTATCGTAAAAGATCTGCATGGAATGCTCCGCCGTACCGGGCGTGCGCGCTATGGCTGCGATAGATTGTTCGCGCGCATTGAGAAGTTCCTCCAGGATCCCAACGTCATTTGTTTTCGCTGCCCGGCCGAGAATCCCCGCGGGTACCGCCGCACCTTCGCTCAACAGGAGTTTCACACGCTTGGCGTCGCGCTTGTCCACAGCATTCTCGAGCTCGTCGTCTGTCGGTGCGGGGCGTGGCTCAGAAACGACGCTCACCGCGGGACCAATTTCTTCAGTCCTGGTTTGCTCTGGCGGATGGTCGCCGTAGTGCACCCGGCCGTTCTCATCGACCCATTTGTGGATGCCACCGGCCTGTGCCGTCACAACCAGCGTGCTTGCTATCGCAATGAGAATAAACCTGTCGATCATCTATACACCGGGATTGCTCCCTCACTCCATACTCAGGTAATTGCGCTTTGCGCTGCGCAGCGCCTGCCCGGCTGCTGCAATTGCGTCTTCAAACTTCGCCTCGCAACGATCATAAGCGAGATGCCGGTCACGGTCGGGACCAAAACCGATAAAGCCACCCGTCGGCTGGTTTCCGCAGGTTGCGAGCTTCTTTTTTTCCAGTCGTGCGTATGCCTGGCGGGCGCGCTCGTATTCCTCAGTGATGCGTACGCGTTCGGCGGCTGATACTTTTTCTGCCCTGATCCCGCGGCGGTCGCGCTGCGAGTGTCTATACGCCGCTTCCGCGTGTTCGCGAGCCT
>JAOTXR010000258.1 GCA_029862285.1 Gammaproteobacteria bacterium | reverse complement strand
TGCAGCGGGAGGTGTAGTGACTCGCAACAGTCGCAGTGAACCGGAGATGTCCGGCATACCCGGTGAAATGTTTTCGGATTCGAGGCTCGTCAGCGTTGTAACCGCACTCTTGACGGCGGTGGCTTCGCCAACAAAGTGCGTTTGCACCCAGTTGCGGGCTGTGCGCAGGCTTTCGGTGTAATTGGCGGCATCACCACGCAGCAGAGCCAGCCGGGCCGTTTGCAGTTGCAGTTCCAGATTGCGTTTCAGAAAGAACTCCTCGTCACGCGACAGCAGAGGCGTCGCCTGTTGGTCTGTGCGCTTGACGCTTATCATGCTGGTGAATACGCCGCCAAGCGTGGAGATGGCGCGATCAATTGGTTTCTCAGCCTCAACCTCGGTATCCGCTGACGATTCGTAACTATCGGGGCTGGCGTTATTCAATGGCAGGTCTTCGACCCGGGCAGCGAGACTGTTTAGCGTATGCGCAATACCCTCCACATCAGGCCGCGGTACGGATTTGAGTACCTCAATATCCGTGGCAAGTTGCTGCCGGACCCGAAACAGCGTCGGATCGCCGAGGGATTTCAGACGGTCATCGGCAGCCTGAAGTGCGGCAAGCGCTGCATCGGGGTCGCGGGCAAGTTGCAGGCGGGTGTTTGCGGTCTGCAGGAAATACTCCGCTTCTGCGCGTACCCAGTTATTTCGCGCCGATGCCGAGACACCTCGAACGTCATCAATGGATTGCTCTGCACCCTGTACTCTGGCGGTCAGCGTTTCCATGCTATCGCGCAGATTGTCGATGCCCGATTCGAGGCGACCGCGCGATGCGTCAAGACTGGATACACGCGAAAGACTTTCGTCCAGTCTTCCATCCAACGAAGCGATGTTCTGTTTGGCGGTATCGATCACTTCGCTGGTATCGGTCTGTGACTGCGCGGTGAGATTCTCGTTCTGACGTTGTTCCCACCACAAATAGCCGGAAGCGGCCAGTGCAGCCAGTGAAAGCAGCATCGCCAGCAGACTCAATGCACCGCCGCCGCGTTTGGGTGTCGCAGTCGCATAGGCGGGCGCATTCGCCGGTTCCTGGCTGGATGTGTCGGCAACAGCCTCCTCAACAACGGTTTCGGATTTCTCATCCGCCGCCTTCGCGCTGGTGTTTTCAGTCAAATCCTCGAAGCCTTTTATGACTGGTTCTGTCATCGTGGTCCCCGTTGCTGATTTCGGCCGATCCGTCGATTTCCGCCACTTGAGAATGGCTTCCACCACTGCCTGATCGTCTGGTCCGCTGGCGAGCACTGCCTCGTGCTCAAAGGTCAGCGCAGCCGCTTTTTTTACCACACGTTCGCTTGTCGTAACCAGCTGTGTATTGAGTAATCCTGTGACAGCTGGTTCCTGCGCCAGTTCGTAGAGGTTAAAAAGTGTCTCAGCACTGGTCGCTGTGACAACATCAATGCTGCCCGCCGCAAGTCGCGACTCGATATTGGAATCCAGTACCTCCGGTCGATCGCGCCGGTAAACCTCGGCATAGGCGACGGTCGCTCCACGCTGTTCCAACTCGCGGCCGAGTAGCGCCCGCCCGCCGCTGCCGCGAAAAATGACTATCTTTTTGCCTTTTACATCCCTGAGTTCCGGTTCACGCAGCAAGGCCTCGCTGGTGAAACCACGAGTCGCTTTGATATCGGTGGCAAAACCGGAATCCTTCAACGCCCGTGCGGTGGAGGGCCCGATGGCCGCAAGCAACGGCCGCTTGCCCTCGGCGGGCAGAAACTGAGCCCCGTGATTTACGGCATTGATGCTGATAAAAATCGCAATGTCGTAGTCACTGAGGTCGCCAACTTGCGCGATGACCGCATCGCGGTCTGAATTAGCTTCAATTTCCAGCGTCGGGAAACGCAATGCCTCGCCGCCATGCGATTCAATCAGTCTCACGAGGTTGTCGGCCTGGTGACTCGGGCGGGTCACCAGAACACTGAGGCCGGCCAGCTCATCAGACATCGGAGATCTCGTCGAGGATTTGGCGTGCCCCGTGGCGTACCAGCAAACTCGCCGCTTCCTTGCCAACATTTACGGGGTCTGTGCCTGCAGCTATTGCTGCTACCAGGTCCGTGCCGTCAGGCCGGGCCACCACACCGCGCAGACTTATCTCGTTGTCTTCCACGATCGCATGTCCGGCGATCGGCGATACACAACTGCCACCCAGTGATCTGTTCATTTCGCGTTCCGCATCGACAGCCATTCTCGTTTTGCTGTGCTCAATCGTTTCTAGAATACCGAGCAAAGCAGTTTTATCTATCCTGCATTCTACGCCTATTGCGCCCTGCCCGATGGCGGGCAGGCACAGTGATGGGTCGAGTAGTTCGTCGATGCGGTCGTCGAGCCCCAATCGTTCAAGGCCAGCCGCGGCAAGCACGATTGCGTCGAAGCCATGTTGCTGCAATTTCCTGAGCCGGGTTTCCACGTTGCCACGCAGCGGAGCGATGCTGAGATCCGGGCGGTGGTGGCTGAGCTGTGCGGCGCGCCGAAGACTGGAGGTTCCGACTACAGCCGCCTTGGGCAGTCCCGACAGTCGCGAACCTATCAACGCATCGCGTGGATCGTGCCGCGCCAATACGGCTCCGATGCAAAATCCATCAGGGAGTTCAGCAGGAACATCCTTCATCGAATGAACGGCAATATCGGCGCGATCGTCGAGTATGGCTTGTTCCAGTTCCTTGATGAACAGACCCTTGCCACCAATTTTGGCTAGCGAGACGTCCAGGATCTGGTCGCCGCGGGTGCTGAGCGGCAGTAGGGAAATATCCAGACCGGGATTAGTTTCGGCCAAGCGGGCACTGACAAATTCTGCCTGCCACAAAGCCAGGCGGCTGCGGCGTGTGGCGATTCGGATTTTCATTTCAGCCGCCCCGGAGCCTGCGCTTCAGTGCCGCTGCGTGACGGCGACTGACAGCGAGTCGCGCGTCGCAATCACGGAAAACGGCGAACTGTTTGCCATCGGTTTCCCGTTCGACAGAATGCAGGTGGGCAATGGCAACCAGCGCACTGCGGTGAATACGTAAAAAGTCAGGCGAAAATTCATACTCGAGGTTTTTCAATGATTCGTCGATGAGCACTTCACCATCACGGTAAGTGACTGTAGTGTATTTTTGGTCGGCCTGGAAATAATAGATATCTTCGACCGGGATTAGTTGCAGGCGTCCCCCAACTCGTACGCAGATGTGGCTGCGACGTTTCTCCGGCTTCATGTCGTCGGTGCGCAGGGCGGCGAGTTGCGCGCGGGTGAGTCGCGAAGCATGGCGCAACGCACGGGCAAGGCGTTCGCGCCGTACCGGTTTTAGCAGGTAACCAACAGCTTGCGCGTCGAAAGCGTCGATGGCGTATTCATCATATGCCGTTGTAAAAATCACGGCTGGTGGTTTTTCCAGCGTGGCGAGATGGCGGGCGGCCTCGACCCCGTCGATACCGGGCATGCGGATATCCATGAGCAGCACATCCGGGTCGTGTTTCTGTGTCAGCTCAATTGCCTGAATTCCATCTGCAGCTTCGCCGATAATCTCGAAGTCATCCATTTCATCGACCAGTCGGCGCAGCCGTTGCCGCGCAGGCAACTCATCGTCAACAACCAGGACCTTCACAGCGATTTCTCGGCTGCGGGCAAACGTAAAGTGGCAACGAAGTGTTTTTCGCCCGACTCAATTTCAAGTGAAGCCCTGTCGCCAAACGCCAGCTCGAGTCGCTGCCGTACATTTTCCAGCGCCATCTGATTGCCGTCGTGACGCCTCGCCGCGCTGTTGCTGGTTATCGGATTCTCTATTTCGATAAAGATCTCTTTGCCGACAACCCGCCCCCTGATTTTGACGGTGCCGCCGCCGGGCAGCGGCTCGATACCGTGATAGATCGCATTTTCGAGCAATGGCTGGATACTGAGACCGGGAATCAATGCACGATCAGGCAAATCGTCTGTCTGCCAATCGACCTGCAGGCGATCCCCCAGGCGCAGCAACTCGATGCGCTCATAAAGACGCGCCATCTCGA
>JAOTXR010000257.1 GCA_029862285.1 Gammaproteobacteria bacterium | reverse complement strand
CAGAAGGGCGCGGGAGTCTGCCGGGTCAGGCGATCAGGTTTATCAATGTCCCGCTATCGGCCGATGTCGCGGAATAAGCCTGCCCAACCGGGCCGGCCTGACTCGAGGCCCGCTGCTGTTCGGCAAGTTCGGCTCTGGCCCGGGTGGCCATGGACGCCGCTTCGGCCGCAACCTGCCGGTCCTGTGCCGAGGGATCGGCTGGTGCCAGCGCCGCACGGCGAATCTGTTGCGCCTTCGCCAGGGTAGCCGACGGATCGCCGGCTTCAGAGGAATCAATACTGACCTCGCCGCCGACAGCGTAACGTTTGCCGTCCGGGCCGACTTCGTAGGTGAAACTGGCACCGCCGCGTGCATGCGGACCGGCAGCGGAAAGGTGTGCCTGTTCGTGCGCCCGAACCTCGCGGTCACGGTTACGCAACTCGCGTATTTCGGCGAGTTCTTCGGCCGAGAATTCTCTATTGATGCCGGTTCGCAGTTCGGTGTTGTCACCGGCGCCGGCAGATGCTGCCGAATCGGCCTCGGCGGCAGACCGCGGTGAGAATGGATCTGCGGTTTTCGCGTTGCCGCCAACGACCGGCAACGGGGTCACGCCCCGGGCCGATAGTTGATCTGCTATTGCAGCTGCCGTGCGTTGCGTACCGACTGGATCCATATGCCGTTGGTCCGATAATTCAAGTGGCGCCGTCCCTGGCGCCGAGTATTCCTTCCCTGTCCCGAGGACCGGCTTCCACCATCCGTGGCAGTTACGCGGTTTAACCCTCACTCGGTAATATCGGCCGCAAAATCGGATCCTTTAGGGAAATCTGGAAAAGTTTCATGGCTTTGGACCCGACATCGTTATGTCACCAGCGTAGGAGTGGCTTTAGCCGCGATAGCGGCGAGCATAAAAGCCGGGTTGCGTTTGCAGTTCCGTCTGGGAATTCAGTCACTGCAAACGCAACACCGTCTTCTCTCTCGCCGCTTGGAACACTCTCGCGTGGCAACATGCCGTAGGAGCGGCTTTAGCCGCGAATTATCGGCAGACAAACAACCGTCTTCTCTCTCACCGCTGGGAACACTCTCGCGCGATATAATTATGTCGTGCCGCGATGCGGCGTCGAAGGGCGGTGATATGCGACATCCTCATGTACGGCGATACCTGGTAAGCGGCATCCTCACGTTGATCCCGCTGTGGGTGACCTGGGTAGTTGTCCAGTTCGTTTTCACTCAGCTGTCCAAACTGGGTCGGCCCTGGGTGAGCGTAGTGGCCAGTCGCATAGATTCCGATGCGCCGACACTGGCGCAATGGTTGCTGCACCCGTGGTTTCAGAGTTTTCTCGCAGTGCTGTTCACCCTGGTAGTGCTGTATCTGCTTGGCTGGCTGGTCAACCAGGTAATCGGTCGTCGGCTGGTGCACTGGTTCGAATCGATGGTTGCCCGGGTGCCCGGTATCCAGACCGTTTATGGCTCGGTAAAGCAGTTGGTGAGTTCGTTGCAACAAAAACCGGATGGTGTGCAGCGCGTGGTACTGATTGATTTTCCGTCTCCCGAGCTACGCGCCGTCGGTTTCGTGACCCGGACGTTTACTGATGCCGACTCGGGTCGCGAACTGGCGGCCGTCTATGTGCCAACGACGCCAAACCCGACATCCGGCTACCTGGAAATTGTGCCGGTCGACCGGCTGGTGCCTACTTCCTGGAGCATGGATGAGGCGATGAATTTCATAATTTCCGGTGGCGCCGTTGCGCCAGAGCAGGTTCAGTTCGAACGATCGGTTAAATAATCTTCGTCCTACATAATAGCCGCGAATTCGCTGCGGTTTTTGGGTACACTGAGTCTCGTTTCTGTAATGAAACACTCAACATAAGAAAACAGCACCCGGAGTTCGAGAGTGCCTCTGCAATTAATTCTGTTTCTGGTTATTTCCGCGTTGTGGCAAACAGCAATTGCTGCGCCCATGCAATTTAGCGACCAGACGTCCGCGTCAGGATTGATATTTAGCCACGCGCAGCCGGTCGATCATCGTTCCGGGCCGATGGTGGCCGGTGGTGCGGTGGGCGATTTCAACGGCGATGGCTACGCGGATGTTTTTGTCATCGGTGGCGGCGCGGCGGACGATGCGCTATTCATGAATAATCGCGACGGCACTTTTAGCAATCGCGCCGTTGAGTGGGGCGTAGCCATTGCGCACCGGGGCGTCGGGGCCACAGTAGGAGATTACGACGGCGACGGTGACGATGATATTTATGTCACCAGTTTTGGTCCGGTGTCGGACATTCCGGGTCCGGGGCAGCACCGCCTGTACCGCAACGAGCGCGGATTCTTTGTCGACGTTGCCGAGGCGGCCGGGGTCGCAACGACGACGACCGGTTATGGTGATGGCTATGGAGCGGCTTTCGGAGATTACGATCGCGATGGCGATCTGGATCTCTTTGTTGGCGCCTGGCATAACACTCCGGCCCTGGGAGCCAGGTTGTTCAATAATCAGGGTGACGGCACGTTCGTCAATGTCACCCAGGATGCCGGTGTAATTACCGGTAGCACGCGTGCATTCGGTGCGGTGTGGGCGGACATGGATGGCGATCGTTTTCCTGAATTACTTGTCGCCGGGGATTTTGGTACCAACCGTTATTACCGCAACAATCGCGACGGCAGTTTTCAGGAGCTTGATCCCGGCACCGGGTTGGCGGTGAAACCTGAACCGCCTGTGTGGAGCATTGGCAAGGCACATAACGGCATGGGTACTACGGTGGCCGATTTTAATCGTGACGGTCGGCTTGACTGGTTCGTCACGGCTATCTGGCCCACATTTGAATTTGCCAATGAATTCTGGGGTAACGGGCTGTACGTCAATCACGGCGATCACACTTATAGTGAGGCGGCGGAGACTGCCGGTGTGCACGATGGTGGTTGGGGCTGGGGTACCAGCGCTGTGGATTTCGATAACGATGGCTGGACCGACCTGGTAATGACCAATGGCTGGCCGTTTCAGGATCCGACCACGGGTGAGAGTTTTGACGGTGAACGTGCGTATCTGTGGCGTAACCGCGGCGATCTGACATTTGCCGAAAGCGGGCTCGAGGCAGGGCTGACTCATAGTGGTCAGGGCAGGGCGCTATTGCATCTGGACTATGACCGTGACGGCGACATGGATATTGTGATTCTTTCGAATCAGGAACCGGCGCAGTTGTTTCGCAATGAGTTGATCGTTCGACGCACACCGCGCGATGCGCACTGGATTCAGGTGCAATTGGATACCAGCAGACACCCGCGGCTGGCGCCACACGGGGCCGGCGCGCTGGTCACTGTTGTGGCGGGCGGTGTCACCCAGACGCAACAGATTACTACCGGCGGTACTTATCTCGGGCAAAACGAACTGGTGGCGCATTTTGGTTTGGGCTCGAGCCGGCGTATTCAGAATTTGACGGTGGACTGGGGCGACGGCCGCAATACCCGGGTGCGTGGGATGCGTGCCGACCGGCGGGTGACCGTTCGTGCACGGTGTCGCCCGCATGTCTCGCCCGCACATCCGCGGCCTTGCCGCAAACCTCTCCGCGCTGAACCGTCATCCGTGGAAGCGGTATCCACAGAAGCGGCATCCCTGCCGCGCATGGCTAAGCCGTAGTCTCATCACCGCTTGCCGCGATTGCGGCGAGCAATGGGTTGACAGCTCTGGCTAAATAGTTTCAAATGAAACTAGTTGATCCCGCGATGGTGAGAGTCATGACATCGAAAAGCGTTTATTTGAGCGGTTTTGGCAACGAGCATTCGACCGAAGCGCTGCCAGGCGCGCTGCCTCAAGGGCAATTCTCGCCGCAGCAATGCCCTTACGGTTTGTACACAGAAAAGTTCTCGAGCACGGCGTTTACCGCGCCACGCGCCAGCAATGCACGTACCTGGTTTTATCGCATCCGGCCTTCAGTGGTGCACGGTGCGTTTCGCCGCCTGCAGGATAAGTTTCTCATCACGGCGCCGTTAATCGATACGGTAACACCGCCGGATCAGTTGCGATGGAATCCACGCGCCATACCCGAGCGGCCAACGGATT
>JAOTXR010000255.1 GCA_029862285.1 Gammaproteobacteria bacterium | reverse complement strand
TGCCGTTATGCTGCCGGCGCTGCGAATATGGTTCTCCTTGATCAGTATTGCGTCGTATAGACCCATACGGTGGTTATGGCAGCCACCACAGCGCACTGCATATTTTTGTGCAACTCTTAGGCCGGGCACGGTTTTCCTGGTATCCAGTACACGCGCTCCGGTTCCGGCGATGGCTTCGGCGTACTGGTGTGCTGCCGTCGCAGTCCCGGACAGGGTCTGTAAAAAATTAAGGGCGGTTCGCTCTGCGGTCAGCACGGATCGGGCCCGGCCGTGGATACGGCATACCGTGACGTCGGCCGTAACCGTCTCGCCTTCTGTAGTGTTCCACTCAATATCCACGCCGGGATCCACCTGCTTGAAGGTCTCGTCGAACCACGGGCGGCCACACAGGACCGCCGCCTGGCGACAGACGACCTGGGCGTCCGCCATGGCATCGTCAGCGACAAGCCGGGCGGTCAGGTCATCATGACCGATATCCTCGGACAGTGCGGCGCGCACATTCTCATGCACAGTAGTGTCGAAGTCATCCATACCGTGACGATTATACGGTGATACCCGTGGCAGGGCAGTCCGGGCGGTGTGGGTGACAATGGTATAATCTGCCGGCCGGATGGAGTTTTTGGCTCATCCGGCGGTCAAAACGCTGTATGTCGTCCTCCAGGAGCTTGACTATGTCTTTCGCGAAACGGTTTGCCGTACTGACGATGAGCGTGCTGCTGGCCGGTGGCTGTACTGCGCTTGCGATAGGCGGTGCTGCCGCGGGCGGCTATGTGGTCGGTAAGGACGAGCGGCCGGTCGGGACGATTATCGATGACGGTTCTATCACGGCGGCAGTCAAAACCAGGCTGATTCGAAGCAAATACGTTAGTGCGGCTAGTGTCGATGTGGACACTCGTGAGGGTATAGTGACTCTCAACGGAAAAGTAGACACTTATATTGCTCGTGAGCAGGCCGAGGAGCTCGCCAGCGACACCAATGGTGTCAAGTCTGTAGTCAACAAACTGGAGGTCATGCCTGAGTCGGGCAGTTAAGTAATGGAGCAAGAAGTCATCGATAGAATCAGGAAGACCCTGGCAGATCATCCGATTCTGCTGTTTATGAAAGGCTCGCCGGATTTTCCGATGTGTGGCTTTTCAGCACAATCCGTCGCTGCCCTGCGGGCGCTCGGCGCCGAGTTTGATCACGTCAATATTCTGCAGGAGCCGGAGTTGCGTGAGGCCCTCAAGGTTTTTTCAAGTTGGCCGACTTTCCCACAGCTCTACGTCAAGGGCGAACTTATCGGCGGTTGTGATATTACGGTCGAGATGTACAACACCGGCGAACTCAAGCAGGTAATCGAGAAGGCCGTCGCCGGCTAGTTAGCGCGTCACCCAGGATTCGTACACGGGTCTGTAGCGATTGACAATCGCGCAGAACAGGTCTGCTGTTTTACCGGCGTCATAGGCTGCTGAATGTGCTTCGTTTGGGTCGAAGTCCATTCCGGCCGCATTCAGTGCCCGTGCCAGCACTGTTTGACCGAGCGCCACGCCGCCCAGAGTTGCCGTATCAAAACTGCTGAACGGATGAAACGGATTGCGTTTGATGTTGCAACGTTCGACTGCGGCATTAACGAAACTCAAATCGAAGAACGAGTTGTGGCCGACCAGTATCGCACGGGTGCAGCCAGTCTCCCTGAGTTCGCGCCTGACTTCTCTGAAAATCCGCATTAACGCGTCGCGCTCGTCAATCGCCGGTCTTAGCGGATGCTTGGGGTCAAAGCCGATAATGTCCAGCGATGCCTTTTCGATATTTGCGCCCTCGAAGGGCGCAACATGAAAACGGAATACCTCAACCGGCTCCAGCATGCCACCGTCGTTGATCTTCAGGATTACTGCTGCGATCTCCAAGAGAGCATCGGTGGCAGCATTGAATCCGCCAGTCTCCACATCGACGACGACGGGTAAGAATCCACGAAAGCGTGTGGCGATGGTCGCGGTAGATTCAGTCATCGCTCAGGCGCCATGCTAGTTCTGTGCCGGCACGCAAGGGCACCAGACGCTCACCGGCAAAGTCATATTCATCCGGTACGGTCCAGCTCGATTTCTCCAGAGTTATCGTTCCGCTGTTGCGTGGAAGGCCATAAAAATCGGCACCATTAAAGGCAGCAAAAGACTCGAATTTATCCATGGCGCCGACGGCGTCAAAGATCTCACAGTATAGTTCCAGGGCGGCGTGGGCGGAGTAGATGCCGGCGCAGCCACAGGCTGATTCCTTTTCGTGTCGTGCGTGCGGCGCGCTGTCGGTACCCAGAAAATAGCGGGCATCGCCACTGGTCGCGGCCTCTACCAGCAGTTTTTTATCGTTGATCGATTTCAGTATCGGTACGCAATAGTGATGTGGGCGCAGTCCACTGGCCAATAAATCATTGCGGGTTAAAAGCAAATGTTGCGGCGTAATGGTCGCGGCAACGTTTTGTTCCTGGTCGTTGACGAAGTGCACCGCTTCCGAACTGGTAATGTGCTCGAATACGAAACGCAGTTCGGGCAGCTGCTCTCTCAGTGGAATCAGAACCCGGTCAATAAAAACCGATTCGCGGTCGAATACATCAATGCGTGGATCGGTTACTTCACCATGTACCAGCAATGGTAATTCGGTTTCCGCCATACGTTGCAGCGCGGGGTAGATATTCCGCAGGTCGGTCACACCCGCATCCGAGTGAGTGGTGGCGCCTGCAGGATAGAGTTTGCACGCAACGACATGCTCCTCGGCGGCGGCCTCATCGATATCGGCAGGGCTGGTCGTATCGGTGAGGTAGAGCGTCATCAGCGGTTGAAATGTGTTACCTGGGGGCAGGGCCTCGAGAATACGGTCGCGATACGCCATAGCCATTGCTGTGTTTGTTACCGGTCGCGTCAGGTTGGGCATGATGATGGCGCGGCCGAATTGCCGGGCGCTGTGTTGCACGACTGCCTGCATACGGTCGCCGTCACGCAGGTGCAGGTGCCAGTCGTCTGGCGTTGTGATCTCGATTCGAGTGTTCATTGGTTTGTGCTCAGGCGTTACTGAGTTCCAGGAGGCCCTGTTCATGCAGCAAATTCATTGTGTATCGCACACCAAAGCCAGTGACATCCGATGAGATATGGGCCAGGCCGCCCCGGTTGCGACCGGATGCGAGATCGATATGCACCCAGGGGGCTGAGCCGGCAAAACGACTGAGGAATCTTGCCGCCAGTATGTGATCGCCCTCGCCATCGAGCGTGCATTGTTTTATGTCGGCGATGGTGCTGCTCAGTGCGGTGTCAAAATCTTCATCCATGGGAAATGGCCAGACCCGCTCACCGCACTGCTCGCCAGCCGCGATCAGCAGGGGATTGAACTTTTCCCGGTTGGTGAAGGCGCCGCTGTAGCGAGCTGTCAGCGCAGCGACACAGGCGCCTGTAAGCGTTGCATAATCAATAATGAGCCGCGGTTTTTTCTTGGCGGCCAACGCCAGTGTGTCTGCCAGCGCCATGCGACCCTCGGCGTCAGTGTGTATGACTTCGATGGTAGTGCCGTCAGCGGCCTCGACAACGTCCATGGGTTTGTAGGCCAACGGGCCGATAAGATTTTCGGTTATCGCCAGCCAACAGTCGACGCTTAGTTTACTTTGCATTTCTGATAGTGTCGTCAGTACACCCAGCGCAACAGCACTGCCCTGCATATCATCGTGCATATTCTGCATGTGACGCGCCGGCTTGAGGTTGACGCCACCGGTATCGAAACAAACACCTTTGCCAACCAAAGCCAGATCGGGTCGCTTTCTGCCGCCACCTTCCGGCCGATAACGCAAATGGACTATGCCTGCGTTCTTGTCCCCTGCCTGGGCGACCGCCAGAAAGGCGCCGGCGCCACGACGCGCGAGTTTTTTCTGATCGAGAAAATCTACTTCCCAACCGTGTTCGGTTGCCAGCGCAGTGACTCTCTCGCGGTAGCCGGCAGCGTCAAGATCGTTTGGCGGTAACATCGTTAACCAACGCGCCAGGTGGTTGCCCTCGTTTTCCGCGCGTAGCCGGCGT
>JAOTXR010000256.1 GCA_029862285.1 Gammaproteobacteria bacterium | reverse complement strand
GAATGGTGGCGTCTGGTCAGTGGGCACATCGTCCACCTGGGCTGGAGCCATGTGCTGTTGAACCTGGCGGGGCTGACGCTGGTGGTCCTGCTTTTTCCGCGGGAGTATCGTGCGGGTCAGTGGTGGATCCTGACCCTCGCCTGTATCGGCTCGATCAGCGCCGGGTTTGTGCTATTGCGACCCGATCTCAGCTGGTATGTCGGACTCTCTGGCGTACTACACGGGTATTTCGTGGCTGGCGCCATACGCTGGATTTCGCGGCAGGAGCCGGAAGGGTACGTCCTGGGCGTTTTTTTGGCCGGCAAACTGGGTTGGGAGCAGCTAAATGGTGCGCTGCCCTGGAGCGTTTCGAGCTCCGGTGGTCCGGTCGTAGTCGATGCTCACCTTTATGGGGCCATAGCCGGTGGGGTGATTGCGCTGTTTTTCCTGCGTGACTGGAACAGCCTGCGTCGATAAACTCGCCCTTTTGCAGGAGATTGTCTTGGCCATCGCGTTCGTCTTCCCCGGTCAGGGATCGCAGTCAGTCGGCATGCTGGCGGAGCTGGCCGAAACTGGTGCCGTGCGAGACACCTTTGCGGCTGCGTCGACCGTTCTCGGTTATGACCTTTGGGAAGTTGTTCAGCATGGTCCCAGAGAACGTCTTGATGTAACCGAGTGCACCCAACCTGCGATGCTGACGGTTGGCGTCGCGATGTGGCGCTTGTGGCAGGAGCATGGCGGCCCGTGTCCACAGGCAATGGCGGGTCACAGTCTCGGCGAATATACCGCGCTGGTTTGTGGTGGCGCGATTGACTTTGCAACGGCCGTTGGCCTGGTGCAGTTTCGCGGCCGTCTGATGCAGGAAGCGGTTCCTGCCGGGCAGGGCGCGATGGCAGCGGTCCTGGGACTTGACGATACCGGTGTTGAGGCTTCGTGTAAGGAAAGCAGCACGGCATCGGAAATAGTCGAACCGGTAAATTACAACGCCCCCGGCCAGGTTGTGATTGCCGGTCACACCACTGCAGTGGATCGGGCAATAGAGGCTGTACGAGCCAGCGGCGCCCGGAGGGCAATACGTCTTCCGGTCAGCGTGCCGTCGCATAGCTCACTGATGCAGCCTGCGGCTGTACGTTTGGGCGAACGGTTGGCAAAGACCGACATTTCGATTCCGGAAGTTGGTTCGATATATACAGTTGGTTTGCGCAAGCATGAAACCGCCGACGGTATCCGTTCGGCGTTGGTTGAACAACTCTATTCCCCGGTGCGTTGGACGGACACGATACAGGCCATGCGTGATAACGACGACATCACATTGATTGTGGAATGCGGCCCCGGCAAGGTCCTCACCGGGCTCAATCGGCGTATCGATCGCGGTATTGCAGCACACGCCATTTTTGATAGCGATTCTCTTGATGCCGCATTGAGTAGCGCGAAAGAGGCTGCGTCATGAGCAACTTGAACGATAGTGTGGCGCTGGTAACCGGCGCTTCCCGGGGGATAGGAAAGGAAATCGCCCGTACGCTGGCCGCAGCGGGTGCCAGCGTCATTGGAACCGCAACGACGGAGCAGGGCGCCGCCTCTATTTCCGATTCCCTGGTGGCGCATAACGGTCGCGGGATCGTACTTGATGTAACGGATCATGACGGTGTGCAGCGTGCGGTCAAAGACATTACGGCTAATGAAGGTGCGCCAACTATCCTTGTAAATAACGCGGGTATTACACGGGACAACCTGCTGTTGAGAATGAAGCCCGCCGAATGGGATGATCTGATCGATACGAATCTCAGCGCAATTTATCGTACTTCGCGAGCTTGTTTGCGGGGAATGATGAAAGCCCGGTTGGGCCGCATCATCAATATCGGTTCGGTCGTGGGCATAATGGGCAATGCCGGACAGACAAATTACGCTGCCGCCAAAGCGGGGATGATCGGGTTTACCCGGGCGCTGGCGCGAGAGGTGGGTTCCCGCAACATCACCGTCAATACAGTTGCGCCGGGGTTTATTGAGACAGACATGACACGAGCCATGAGTGCCGTGCAGCAGGAAGGCCTGACGGAGCAGATTGCGCTGGGCCGTCTGGGGCAGCCCGGAGACATCGCCCAGGCCGTATTGTTCCTTGCATCCGAGGCAGGCGCCTATATCACCGGGGAAACGCTGAATGTCAACGGTGGCATGTATATGGCCTGATGTAGAATGCGGCCGGGTATTCGCATACAATACCGCATCTTTTTTAGAGCCCACTCAGGGTGTTGCGCAGAGGACTGATGACAGATGAGTAGTGTCAAGGAACAGGTAAAGAGAATCGTAGCCGAGCAATTAGGCGTCAAAGAGGAGACGGTAACGACCGAAGCGTCGTTCGTCGACGACTTGGGTGCTGACTCGCTCGATACGGTTGAGCTTGTGATGGCACTCGAAGAGGAATTCGAGTGTGAAATTCCGGACGAAGAAGCCGAGAAGATCACAACGGTACAACAGGCTATCGACTACATTATGCAGAATCAGCCTGCCTGATTAGCAGCACTCCGCGGCGGGCAGCACCGGCTGCCGGCTGTAACAGTCCAGGACTAACTCCAGTGACCGGACGGCGCGTCGTCATTACAGGATTGGGTATCGTGTCGCCCGTTGGCAGCACGATCGATGATGCGTGGGCGCAAATCGTCGCAGGGCGGAGTGGTATCACCACTATTTCCCGTTTCGATATATCGAAGTTCTCGACGACCATTGCCGGGGAGGTCTCCGGCTTCGAGACTGGCGACTACGTCAACCCGAAACTGGCACGTCAAACCGATGTGTTTATTCACTACGGTCTGGCGGCGTCTCAGCAGGCCGTGGAAGATTCAGGACTCGAGGTCGTGGATCCGGCCCGGGTCGGCGTGGCGATGGGTGCCGGCATCGGTGGCATAGCGACAATTGAAAAAAATCACCTGGCGTATATCAACAAGGAATCGCCACGCAGAATTTCTCCGTTTTTCATCCCTGGCAGCATCATCAATATGATTTCGGGCCACGTGTCTATACGTTACGGATTGCGTGGACCAAATATCGCCACTGTCACCGCATGCACGACAGCCACGCACAACATCGGTCTGGCGGCCCGGCTAATCGCCTGTGGCGACGCCGATGCGATGATTGCCGGTGGTGCAGAAATGGCCACGACTCCCCTGGGTCTGGGCGGTTTCTGTTCGGCACGTGCACTGTCTACACGTAACGATGCACCCGAAGCGGCAAGCCGTCCTTTCGAGGCCGGCCGCGACGGTTTTGTGTTGGCTGATGGGGCCGGTGCTCTGGTGTTGGAGGAGTACGAGGCGGCCCGGCAGCGCGGCGCAAAAATTTACGGCGAAGTTCTTGGTTTCGGTATGAGCGCCGATGCGCACCACATTACTGCACCGGTCGAGGATGGATCGGGCGCGGCGCTGTGTATGGAAAACGCCTTGCGTGATGCCGCCGTTGCGCCATCTGATATTTCCTATGTCAATGCCCACGGCACGTCAACGCCACTTGGTGATAAGGCAGAAACTGTCGCTATACGTCGAGTTTTCGGCGCCCATGCTGACGACGTTGCCGTGAGCTCGACCAAGTCAATGACGGGCCACCTGCTGGGAGCCGCCGGTGCCGTCGAGGCGATATTCTGTGTGCTGGCTATACGCGACAGCGTTATTCCGCCCACGATTAACTATGACACTCCCGATCCGGACTGCGATCTGGATTACGTGCCAAACACAGCCCGCGAACAGACTGTGAAAATTGCTTTATCTAACTCCTTTGGGTTTGGCGGTACCAACGGCACTCTGGTTTTCAGTTCAATCTCCTGAATACGGTGACTCCTACGCTGCGTCGGATCGATCCCAGTCTCGATCTACTGCAACTTCAGGCCGAGTACCCCGAGCGATACCCCTTTTTGCTCGAAAGCGCTGCCGCCGGCACACCACATGGCCGCTTCGACATTCTTTTCGCGCTGCCACAGCATTCTTTGTGGCTGGGCAACGACCGGAAGTTGCATGGCGCTCCGGAGGGAAGCCACGATTTTCTTGACGCGCTGGATCGGTTATGGCGCC
>JAOTXR010000254.1 GCA_029862285.1 Gammaproteobacteria bacterium | reverse complement strand
TGGCTGATCCGTCGCACGGTGTTCAACATCACACACAAAGAACGCTCTGCAGCCTAGGGCTGATGCTATTTTGGGATGCGTTGGAGGACTTGTTAGAATCCCTTGTTGACCTTTTAGACTAAGCCTGGAGGCATCGAATGATCGGATATGTAACGCTGGGAACCAACAACATGGAGCGGGCCGCAGCATTCTACGACGCGCTGCTGGCCGAAATCGGCGCCAAACGCTTCATGGAGATGGATACCTTTATTGCCTGGGCAACCTCGCCCGACAAACCCGGTCTGTCGGTAACCGTACCCTTTGACGGCAAGCCGGCAAGCCAGGGCAACGGCACAATGGTCGCGCTGGCCGTGAGTTCGCCGGACATGGTCGATGCGATTCACGCCAGGGCGATGTCATTGGGCGCAACTAACGAAGGCGACCCCGGGCAGAGAATGGAAGGTTTTTATGCCGGTTATTTTCGCGATTTGGATGGCAACAAGCTAAACGCCTTTTGCCTCAATGCGAAAGACTTCGAAAAATAGTGACTAGTACATGTTGGCTTTCCAATTCAGCCGTTTCATAGACGGTATCAGGGCATACGGTGGTTGACTCTCTGCTCGCGGAGCGGCTTGACGATGAGCGTGGCCTCGACGAGATCAACCTGCGGGAACTGCTGGGTATATTTCGTGACAAGTGGCGTTGGATCGCTTCATTTTGGGCGTCGGCTGCGCTGTTGTCGCTTGCCTACGCCCTGACAGCGACACCGATCTATCGCACAAATGCGTTGTTACATGTTGAAGAAACCAGTAGCGGCATGGTCGGGATCGACGAGCTTACTTCCCAGTTGACCGGCAATACGCCGGCCACGGCTGAAATTGAAATTATCCGGTCACGCGCCGTCCTCGAACATGCTATCAGTCAGGCGAGTCTTCAATTCGAGGTACGGCCGGCCTATCTGGCGATAATCGGTGAGCCCCTGGCTCGCAGGCACGACCCGGCGAACGGCGTGGCAGGTGCGTTTCTTGGCCTAAAGGGCTTTGCTTGGGGCGGGGAGAGTGTTCAAATCGATCGCCTCGACGTGCCGCGGAGCCTCCAGGGCGAGACACTGACACTGGTCGCCCGCGGAGACAACGAATTCACCTTGTCTTTTGCCGACGAACCGATACTCGAAGGCCAGGTGGGCCTGCCAGCACAAGGGCGCAATGTATCGATATTTGTCTCTGAACTGGTGGCTCGCCCGGGTACCCGTTTTCACGTCATTCACTACAACCGGCTCGATGCGCTCAATAATCTGGCATACGAACTTTCCGTAATTGAGAAAGGAAAGAGCACGGGAATACTCGTTTTGACCCTCGACGGCCCGTCACCGCGACGAATCGCGGACACGCTAAATACCATCGTCTCTGCCTATCTTCGACAAAACGTGGCGAGAACCGCCGAAGCCGCTGCGAAAACCCTTGCATTCCTTGAGAAACAGCTTCCAAAAATAAAAAAACAACTTGATGCAGCGGAAACCGCGCTGATCGAATTTAGAACCCGGCAAGGGACTATCAATCTGACGCTTGGAGCTCAAGGGCTCCTAAGTCAGATTGCTGAGGTTGAGAAGCAACTGTCTGGTCTAGAGTTGAAACGCGTAGAAATGGCACAACGCTACACTGCCGCACATCCGGTGCTAATTGCCCTGACGCTGCAACAGGAAGAACTACTGGCGATCCGCTCGGAATTGCAGTCACGAATACGTGAGTTGCCGGATTCTGAGCGGGACGCGCTTGGCTTCATGCGGGATGCCGAGGTGAGTAATGGACTCTATGTGCTATTGCTAAACCGGGCGCAGGAATTGAAAGTGATCCGGGCTGGTACTGTCGGCAACGTACGAATTATTGACCATGCCTTTGTCCCCGCCGGGCCAATAAAGCCCAAACGCTTGCTGCTAATTGTGTTTGGCTCGGTTCTTGGCGTGTTAATGGGATTATTGTTTGCCTACCTTCATGAAGCCATCAATCCGGCGATCCGCGATCCGGCTGAATTGGAAGAGACCGGCGGATTACCCGTTTATGCGATTATCCCGCACAGCGATAACGAAGAACGTCTCGATTCCGGATCGGGGAATACAACGACACCGGGACAACTGCTGGTGACTGCCAAGCCTGACGATATCGCTGTCGAGGCCTTGCGCTCCCTGCGCACGAGTCTTGAATTCCTGTTGTTTGATATTCACCCGCAAATAGTTACGATCGGCGGACCGGCACCGGGTGCCGGCAAGTCATTTGTCACGGCCAATCTCGCAACACTTTTTCTTCAGGCTGGAAAAAAAACCCTGCTGATCGATGCAGATCTACGCAAGGGTCATCTGCATAAGATATTTTCAGAATCGCGCACGCCTGGACTAACCGAAGTCATCATGTCGCGCTGTACAATTGATGATGCGGTCCGTCGGGTGATGACCGCCGGTCTGGATTTTATCCCAACCGGCGAAATGCCACCAAATCCGGCAGAGCTCCTGACCAGCTCCCAGTTCGAGCGAATGCTGACAGAGCTCGGCGAACGCTATGACATAGTACTGATGGATGCTCCGCCGGCGTTGGGCGCGCCTGAGGCAGTGAGTCTGGCGCAGCGATCGGCTATCAACCTGCTTGTGGTGCGTTGCGGGCAACAAACACCGCGTGAAGTAGAGCTCACGCTGAACAAACTGGAACAAGGCGGCGCCGGTCCGAGGGGCTTTATCCTGAATGATCTGCAACTGGGTTCGCGCCGACACGCGTACGCCGGATATCACTACTACCATTACCGCCCTCAGGCGGTGACGCTGTCGCGGCGAAAAGTATAATTGCAGCCATCTACGGCGACGAGACTATAACCGGATTCGAGCAGGCTCTCTATGGATCCGGTCATCCTTGCCAGGTACCCGTCATCCAGAGGTGTATGGGCTTCATCGTATTCCACGCAAATTACCCGCACATCGAGCTGGTCCTCAAGCAGCGACTCGATGACTTTGTACTCGGCGCCCTCGATATCCAGTTTCAAAAGGTCGAGACCTTTGTGGCCATTTTCTTTCATTATGTAGCTCAGGCGCCTGCAATCAGCCTCGAAATATTCCTCGGTCTTCTGAAGATTGACGATTGAGTGTGAGACATGATCGCTATTAGCAGGGGCATAGAATCGCAACACGGAGTTCTCATTCCATAGCCCGATCGGAAAAAAATGCAGCCGCGTCTGCTCCGAGTAATTTTGCCTGATGAAGTCTATTGACCTGGGAGTCGGATCATAAGCAAAAACAGAACAACCGAATCGGTCGATCAAGTCGATATCAAAAGAGATGTCCTCGCCCACCCCGACACTGTAGCAAACTGATTTCTCTCCCAACACGTTCTGCGGTATGACCCAACCGCCGTACTTCGTACCCACCCGAATCGTCTTTAGGTCCTTCGTAATCGGGCAGCCAGTCCGCCAGTCTGTTCCGCGAGCGACCGCAATGCGGTTTCTGACCCTTCGTGACAGGCCAGAGCCGAGCCGTGTAATCAAAGAAGTGATGCGGTTTGGTTTGCGCAATCTGATTCCTGGCATGTCATCCCTGTGTCGCTGCAGCCGTTTGCGGTGTTGTTGCTCGCGGAGCAAACCTCTTCGTTGTACTTACCGCGAACACAGCGCCGATAAACGACCACATGGCGCCAGCCCCCCAAAGAGCACCGGAAAATTGAGCAGCAACAATGTACTGAATACACAACAAGGCAGTCCAACCTGAGCCGGCTTGTTGGGTCAATAGCCGCCATGCGGATAAACCGGCGGAGGCAAGCACGGCTAAAAGAGCGATTCCACCGACTATTCCGGTGGCCATAAAGGCTTCGACGATTGCATTATGAGGGTAAAAACCCACCCGGTGCCCTTCCAAACCGCTCCCGACCAGTGGCGACGACAGAAACTCGGCCCATGCTGTCCGCATCAGCGAAAGCCGAATTGAAGCCGTCAGATCACTGCCACCTAATTCGATCAACCCGACTATCCGCGAAACCGACGAGAAACCCATTTGCCCTTCAACAAAACTGGCCAGCCAGGC
>JAOTXR010000332.1 GCA_029862285.1 Gammaproteobacteria bacterium | reverse complement strand
TGGCCGATCTGCATCTGATTTGGGTGCCGAGTAGTAGCTGATTGCCTGGTAGTCAATCGGCGCGATATTAAGCTGGGCCCAATCGGGCTCTTGCATCGTGAGCCAGTGCCGGTAGGCACGCAGCCGCCACTGGAGCATGAATTCCGGCTCGTTCTTTATGCGCGAGATATGGCGGATGACGTCTTCATCAATTCCAGGCGGCAGCGTCTCTGAGGCAATGTCGGTTACAAAGCCGTGCTTATATTGACGGGAGACGAGTTGTTCGATTTCGCGATTGCTCATGTTTAGTGCGTCCTTCTGGCGCGCGTCGGCTCGCCCGACAGATCGAACGGTGTCAGTTTGGTTCCCGGCTGGGCCAGTTGCTGGAGTGAGATCTCATCGAGGCCGGCGCGAATTGCGACATTGATTTTCTGCCAGGCATTGCCGACGCCGCAGATCGTGGCCAAATCGCAGCTACTGTCTTCGGCGCTGCATTCAGTGATCGAGACCGGCCCTTCCAGGGCGTCGATGATCTCGGCCGCGCTGATGTCGTTCGCCGGTCGAGCAAGCCGGTAGCCGCCGCTGGGGCCGCGAAAGGAGGCAACCAGACCAGCACGTGTCAAGATTTTCAATAGCTTGCTGACGGTAGTTAATGCAAGACGTGTGGACTCAGCCACCTCAGCGGTGGTGTGTAACTTGTCGCTGTCACCCACGGCCAGGTGCGCCAGGATGACGGTGCCGTAGTCGGTCAGTCGGCTCATTCTCAACATGTCGTTTTCTCCATACAGGACTATTTTAGTCCTGTATTGCTCTGCCGGCAACAACGTGGCCGATGGGGCAGCGACCCGGAAACGACCAGCTCCCGCCGTGGGTGATTCTCGCGTATATTCTTCCGCCAATACCGGGCACAACGGGTGCTCAATTGAAAGAAAGAATTCGTCAGGGGAGGCCAGAATGAACGTAGAGCAACTCATCTCGATTGCCAATGAGATTGTCGGACCGCAAAAGGGCGTACTCGCAGCGGACGAAAGTTCGCCAACGATAAAGAAACGCTTCGATCAGATTAATACGGAATCAACCGAAGAAAACCGTCGTTCCTATCGCGAAATGTTGTTCACCACCCCAGGTGCCGAAGAATATATCGGCGGCGTGATTTTGTTTGAAGAAACCCTGGGCCAGAAAACAAAGGACGGCGTGCCGTTTCCAAAGTTGCTCGCCGACAAAGGCATGATCCCGGGCATCAAAGTCGATAAAGGTGCCAAGGCACTGGCCGGTTATCCTGGAGAAAAGATCACCGAAGGTCTGGATGGTTTACGCGAACGCCTCGAGGGATACCGGGAGCAGGGTGCCCGTTTCGCCAAGTGGCGTGCCGTGATCGATATTGACGAGTCCAATGGCGTACCGTCGCGCTTTGGTATCGAAGCCAATGCGCATGCGCTGGCACGCTACGCCGCGTTGTGTCAGGAAGCTGAGCTGGTACCTATCGTGGAGCCCGAAGTGCTGATGGACGGTGGTCATTCAATCGAAATCTGCCAGGTGGTTACCGAGGAAGTATTGGTCGAAGTCTATCGCCAGCTCGCCGCCCACAGGGTCATTCTGGAAGGCACCTTGTTAAAGCCGAACATGGTTATCTCCGGTAAGAAATGTCCGACCCAGGCCGGTGTCGAAGAAGTTGCGGCTGCTACCGCTGTGACCCTCCTGCGAACTGTGCCGGGTGCCGTACCCGGTATCGTGTTCCTGTCAGGTGGTCAGAGTTCCGAAGAAGCAACAGCGCATCTCAATGCCATCAACGCGATGGGCGACTTTCCCTGGGAAGTGAGCTTTTCCTACGGTCGCGCGCTACAGGCGTCGCCATTACAGGCGTGGGGCGGCAACGCCGGCAACATCGAAGCCGGCAAGAAGGCGTTTTTCAAACGCGCCAAGCTCAATGGCCTGGCCCGCAGCGGCGACTACAACACCTCCATGGAAAAAGCCGCCTAAGACACCCGGTTCCGGCAACTCTATTGGAGTCAGCGGCGGGCTCTGCGGGGTTCGTCCGTTTCTTTTTCTTGTGACGGGCGACGCTTGCGGCCGCGTTGCGGCAAGTGGTCGCGGATTTCGTCCAAACGAGCCTGGAACCGGGCGCGCTGTACGTCATCGAGTTCAGGTGAGGCCAGTGCCAGTTCCAGTTGTCCCATGGCCAGTGTCAGGTCGCCATTGAGTACGTGAACTTCAGACATGTAGTAGTGCGCGTCGGCCGTGTCGCCGGCGGCACTGGCGGCCAGCGCAAGCAGTCTGACCTGTGCCGGCGTGTAATCAAGGTTATTGACCAAATCCAGCAGTAACTCGTGCGCGGCCTTCGCTTCGCCCGCCTGGATTAGCGCGTCGCCGTAATAAAGTGTCAATGGTACGTTGCGCGGAAACAACTCGATCGCATCCTCATAGGTGACCATCGCCAGCCCTTTGTCACCCGCCGCCAGATAGGCACGTGCCAGCCCGGTGTGATATGCGATAACGTTTTCGCGATGTTCCAGCAGCCATTTGAACTGATCGGCCGCGTCAACGGGCCGGCTGGATTCGAGCAACGCCAATGCATAGCCGTAGCGATCGGCCTCGTCCCAGTCACGCCTGTCAGCAGGAATCTTCGCGGCGAAATAGGCCACCGCGTGATCTACCAGATCGGCAGTCAGCACCCGGATTCGGGCACGCGCAAGTTGCCACTCGAGCGTTGACACAGAATCGACCAAAGGCATCAGCGCCACACGGTTGCGGGCCTCGGCGATGCGTTCGCTGCTTACCGGGTGAGACTGCAGGAATTCCGGAACACGCTGGCTGGCCAAACCGGTATAGCGACCCATGGTCTCGAAAAAAGCGGGCATTGCACGTGTATCGAACCCGGCGTCGGCGAGTATGCCAATGCCGACACGGTCGGCTTCGTATTCGTTGTTGCGGGTGAAGTTGATCTGGCTTTGCAGTGCTGCACCCTGGGCAACGGTCATGGCCGCCTGAATCGCGTCACCGCCGGCACCGGTAACGCTGCCGAGTATCACCGCGGCAAGTATGGCGGCAGTTGTCATGAGGCTGGTCTGGCCAGCGGCCTGAATGTAACGAGCGATGTGTTTTTGGGTCACATGCGCGACTTCGTGCGCCAGTACTGCGGCGAGTTCACTCTCGGACTCGGTTGCCAGGATGAGGCCGTGGTGCACGCCGATAAAACCGCCCGGT
>JAOTXR010000253.1 GCA_029862285.1 Gammaproteobacteria bacterium | reverse complement strand
TTGCCACTCCATACCGAGAACCACACTTCGTCGCCGGCAAAGTTGTATTCAGGTTGCACGACACGCTTTGGTCCCTCGCCGAGTTCCGCCCATTCGGCGATGGGTACGACTTCGTAACCGGCATCGAGATTATCGACGCTGAACACGGCGATGCTTTGACTGACTGCGGCATCCGGGTTGAGGGGGGTGTCCACCCAAAGGTTTTTCGATTTCGGGTGCGATTTGACGAACAGTGAGCCGCCGCCCTGACCCTTGAGTACGCGTACCACTTTCCAGGCTTTGCCGGGGTGACCCGCGGGATCGGTGCCGAGCATTGTTACTTTTTCGTTGCCCAGTGCGCTGGTAACCCAGACAGGACCGTTTTCAGGATCCAGCAGGTTTGCACCGCGACCCGGGTGGGGGATCTTGTCCACATCCACCAGTGCCTCCAGTGTGCGATCCTTCGAGTCGACTACGGCGATCTTGTCCGACTGGTTGGCAGCAGTCAGGAAGTAGCGCTTCGTGCGGTCCCAGCCACCATCGTGCAGGAATCGTGCTGCATTGATTGTCGTTACCGACAGGTTGTCCAGATCGGCATAGTTAACCAGCAGGATGCGCCCGGTTTCTTTGACGTTGACGATAAACTCGGGATGCTCATGCGACGCGACAATCGCCGCGACCCGTGGCTCAGGATGATATTCTTGCGTGTCCACCGTCATGCCGCGGGTGCCGACAATTTTCAACGGTTCCAGCGTATCGCCGTCCATGATGACGTACTGTGGCGGCCAGTACGCGCCGGCAATGGCGTACTTGTCTTCGTAGCCTTTATACTTCGAGGTCTCCACGGAACGCGCTTCGAGACCTATCTTGATCTCGGCAACACGCTTGGGTGGATCCATCCACAGATCAATCATGTCGACTTTGGCATCGCGACCGATGGTGTACATGAAACGACCCGAAGCGGACGGACGTGAGATGTGCACCGCATAACCGGTCTTGAGGATGCTCAAGACTTCCTTCGTATCGCCATCGATGATTGCCACTTCACCGCTGTCACGCAGCGTGACTGAGAAAAAGTTTTTGATATTGCGTGAGTGCTGCGGTGACTTCGGCCGTTTTTCCGGCGCGATCATTACATTCCAGGAGTTTTTCATCTCCGGCATGCCCCATTCCGGCGGTGCCGGTGGTTCGTGCAGCAGGTAACGGGCGACAGCATCGATCTGGTCGGCGCTCAGTTCGCCGGAGCTGCCCCAGTTGGGCATGCCGGCCGGTGAACCATAGGAAATCAGCGTCTTGAGATAATCGACGCCTTTTTCACGCGTGATATCTGTCGTCAGTGGTTTGCCCGTCGCGCCCTTTCGCAACACGCCATGGCAGCCGGCACAGCGTTCGAAGAAGAGTTTCTTGGATTGCGCGAACTCGGTTTTGGTCATTTTCGGGCCTTCCGAATCGACCAGGTCCCTCATCTCCTCGACAGGAATCGGGCTGGGCGTCCCGGTGTAGGCCATTTCGCCCGGGGTGGTTGGGTGTTCGGCAGGCGTGCCGGCGGGCACTTCTGCCGCGCCGCCGCGCGCTTTAATAACCTGCGCAACCGCGATCTCGCCACCGTCGTTGCCCCAGGAATTGAGCGCATAGGTCAGCAGATCAGCGACATCCTGGTCGGAGAGATAGTTCATTGCCGGCATGACTGCGTTGTAGGTCGTGCCATTGACTGTAATCTCACCCGATTTGCCACCGAGGACAATCGATACCGCCCGTTCCGGATCTGCGAGCAAGTAATCGGACTCGGCCAGCGGCGGGAAGGCACCGGCCAGGCCCTGGCCGGTGGCCTGGTGACAGGCGGTACAGTGTTTTGCATAAAGTCCTTCGCCACGCTCAACGCGTGCGGCTTTGGACTGATCGACATTCGTCGCCTCAGCCTGATGCACCTGCGGTGCAGACGAGGATGTCGAGACATTGGATTTTGCCTGGCTGGCCGGTGGCGCGTTGTTGCATGCGACCAGCAGCGCGAACAGTAGAACGATCCAGTAACGAGAGTTCATCTTGAAGCTCCAAATCACCATTGTAAAAACAAAGAGATACCGGCATGACGCCCCGGTTCGGACAACAAGGGCCGGGTCGGGTCATCTGCCGCAAGCCCGCGGACACTGCTCCAGCGCCAGTGGGCTTTATCGAAAACATTAAATACACCGGCGCGTAACGTGGCGTTTGCCACTGTGTAGCGCGCCGTAACGTCGACACTGCCAAACCCTGCAGTGCCAGCGAGTTCATCGTCCGGGTCGTTGATGCGATCCTGTTGATCGACCAGCGTCCAGGTAAGTTGTGTCGTCAATGGCAGGCGCTTTGACTGCCAGTCCAAACCGAACACCATTTCAATAGGATCGATGGTGTCGATCGGCGCGCCGGTGACATCGTCCTCGCCACGGGCCCAGGCGAGTGCCAGGCGGAGACCCACGTTGTCGTTGAGTTGTTGCCGGTAGCGCAGCTCGGCGCCGTAGATCTTCGCTTTATCCAGATTGCGCGACTGGAATAACAGCACGCCGCTGACCGGATCTGCACCCAGACGTGCACGACTCGCAATGAAGTCGTCGTATTCGGTGTAATGCGCCGCCACACTGAACTCACTGTTGGCGGCATAGCGACGCACGCCGAGTTCCAGGCCGTCAGAAGTCTCGGAGCGCAGATCCGGGTTGGGCAGCGCACGAATGTTGAACAGCGGAATGTCGAGGCCAATGTTGGCGTCTTCGAATGGCGGAGCACGAAATCCCTGTGCGTACTGTCCGAACGCGGACCAGCCATCGTTCAAGGCATAAATCACACCGAACCGCGGCGACAGCCGGCTCTCGTCGATGCTGACGATGTCGCTGTCGGGGTTGTCTTCCAGGTACACAGTATCGGGGCGCGGATCCAGCCGGTAGTCGTCAAAACGCAGCGCCGGGATCAGCGTCAGGGACCCGAGGCTGATTTCGTCCTGTACATAAATTCCGATTTCAACATCGCGGGATACAGGGAAGTCGCGTACCGGGAAAGTCTCGCCCAGCACTATGTTGGTGAAATCGTCGCCGGCCAGGTTTGTCTGCCAGGCGTCGCGCGATTCCGTGGTGCGGGTGCGTGCGAGCTCGATGCCATAGCCGAGGTTGTGCGTCGTGGAGCCACGCCGGATCGCGGTAGTGGCATTGAATTCCAGACCGGTCGTTTCCTGTTCGAAATCGAACTGCCGTTCCCGGCGCAGGTCACTGCCGGCCCGTTCCTCAACCGAAAACTGGTCGGTCTCTGTCGCATGGTGATAAGCGATCAAATGGCCGTCGATATTCCTGGCGCCAAAATCATAGGCGACGCTCAGCCGGTCACGGTCCTGGGTGTCATCGCCGGTTAGCAGTGTCGTGGAACGAAAACGACCGGTGCCGAGTATCGAACGGACGTTAGTGTCACCCTCCTGGCGATGTGTTTCCAGCGTGGCGGTGAGCCGGTCGGTCTGATTCAGATCCCAGGTGAATTTGCCGAAGGCGTTGGCAGTATCCCAATCCTGCCAGTCTTCCGGGGCGCCGCCGAGTGCGGATGCATCGCGTTGTTCGCCCGTTCGGCGACCCACCGACAAGAGCACGCCGGTGTTCTCGCTGGCCCAGGCGCTGGTCAGACGCGCGTCGTAGCTCTCCTGGTCGTCGCGGTAGCCAGTGGTGACAGACAAATAAGGTTCGCCTGTCTGCGCAAGATCGTCCGGATCGTAGGTTTGATAAGACACGACGCCGCCAATGGCATCGGAGCCATACAGGGTTGAGGCCGGGCCATAGAGCACTTCGACACGTCGCAGCAGACCGACATCGATGACATCGCGGCCGGCATTGGAATAGCTGCCGATTTCAAAGTGGTTTGCCACCGGAATGCCATCGAGCTCGATAGCCACCCGATTGCCTCCCACCCCGCGGATGTTGTAGCTGTCCCAGCCAAAGCGGGTACCGGCGCGTGGTATCGAGACCCCCGGCAGGTAGCGCACCAGGTCGGCGATATCGATGCCCAGCCGGTCTGCCAGCTCGGCCGATTCGATCAGCGCGACCGAGCCGGCCACATCGGCAACCGGGCGTGGGCTCTTGGTAGCGA
>JAOTXR010000252.1 GCA_029862285.1 Gammaproteobacteria bacterium | reverse complement strand
GGCCATGTGACCGGGATTAAACGCCTCTTGTGCCGGTAGCTCGGCATACAGTTCGTCTGCGTAGCTGAGCAGGCCTCGCAATGTACTGGCTCGTGTGACGAGATTGTCGCGGGTGTCCTGAATAAATGTTCTTGGCGCCAGCGCGACCTGCGGCCGTTCCGAGTGCGCGAGTCTGGCCAGCAAATCTCCCGCCTCACCGACGGATAACCGTCCCGCTGCCAGCGCAGCATCGATGCTGTCGGCAATCGACATCTGCTCAACTGCAGTCAAATGTGCTTCCGCCCCGATCAGGGCGGGATAGTGTTCAGCAGGGATCACCCAATGAAAATAACCGGCAAATCCGGCGTTGGGTAAAACCCATGCGGGACAATTATGATCCTCCAGCGGTATTGTCGTCTCCCCGGGTCCGGTGAGATCGCATATTTCATGCTGTTCTTTGTCATCGCCGTAACGCAGGCACACCGGAACAATCCAGCCTTGTGCAGCACTGGCCTCAGAGCCGATCGGGCGAAAACGTGACTGACTAATTGTGACCGCAGACGTCTCGTCACAGGACAATTTCATGTCCAGCATGGGTATGCCCGGCTGGAACAGGAAGCTACGAAACGCCTCACCAACTCGTTCGCCACCGACCTGCGCCAGAGACTCGATGAAATCATCGACATCGGCGTTTCCGTGTTCGAAACGCTCAAGGTGATAACGAATCGCTGAACGAAATCGCTCGGCACCCAGGTAGCGCTCAAACATGCTGAGAACGGCGCCTCCCTTATTGTAGGTGATTCCATCGAAGGCATTTTCGATATCGTCTTCGTTCAGGACCGGCTGGCGAATCTGGCGGGCATTATTCAATGCATCTTCGTCCATCGCGTTCTTTAGCCGGTTGAGACGGGACAAACCGGCCCGGTGCGCCGGGTTCCACTCGGCAACAGTCCGGTATGCCATCCAGGTTGCAAAGGCTTCGTTTAGCCAGATATCGTCCCACCACGGCATCGTTACCAGATTGCCAAACCACATGTGAGCCAACTCGTGGGCATGCACCAGCGCGTGTTTGCGGCGCTGCTGCACCGGTGCGTCATCCGCGAGCAGCAACAGACTTTCGCGATAAGTAATTGCACCGACGTTTTCCATGGCACCCGACGCGAAATCCGGCACGGCAATGATGTCCAGCTTCGGGTAGGGATGGGCGATGCCAAAATACGCTTCGAGCAGCGCCAGTAATTCCGGTGTGGTTCCCAGTGCGTGCTGCAGACTCTCACCCTTGCCGGCCGCGGCGATGCCACGCAGTGGCAACGGCCTGCTTCGTTGCGGTGACGGCGCGATATCGGGTGCTTCGACAACATCCAGCGGCCCCACGGCAAACGCAATCAGATAGGTCGGCAAAGGCGGTGTTTTTTCAAACCTGTGACGTACCAGACCGTTCTCCAGCGGGATGCGTTCGCGTTCTGGTGTAGCACTAATAGCCCGGTGGTCTGGTGCTACCGTTAAACTGATCTCGAACGGCGTCTTGAATGCCGGTTCATCAAAACAGGGAAAGGCCGCGCGAGCGCTGATGGGTTCAAATTGTGTAAATGCATAGGTCTCGCCACTGTCGCGAACTCGGTAAAGCCCCTTCAGTTGGTCGCCAAAACGCGCCCGGTAGCTGATCTCCAGACTGGCAGCCTGGCCCGCCGCCACCGGTCGCGACAATTGAACTTCCGCGACACCATCGACGCTGGTTTCGCTAAAGGCAGCTTCCACGATTGCGCCATCGGCCAGCCGCAGCAAGGTCTCGTCTACAGTCAAACCGGCGGCGTGCAGAAAGAACCGATCCACCGCTTGTCGCAAATCCAGCGCAATAGTCACGTGCCCGCTGAACATGTCGCGTTCCGGAACGATGGTTAGATCCAGCGCATAGGACAGCGGAACCACGACCTGGGGCAGCCGTCCAGCAGGAACTTCGGACAAGACCACCGGTTCCGGTGGCTCGGGTGGCAAGTCCGGTGCGGTACACGCGCCCAGACAAACGATGACAAATAAACAAAATCGTCTGGTCATGGTCGCTCCTGCCGCATCGCGCCAGTATAACCGCCCGGCCCTGCGGCTGCCTTTGCTATGATTGGCACATGAACAGCGTACGAAATGTGACTCTGGCATTCCTGATCAGTGCAGCCATGGTTCTGGTAGCAGGACTGGCGATATCGGCAGCGGACAACTCAGGTGAAATAACCCTGCTGACGATCGACGGCGCGATCGGACCGGCGACCAGCGACTATGTCCTGCGAGGTCTCGAGGAAGCCGAGAACCACGGCGCCCGACTTATCGTGCTGACCATGGACACGCCGGGTGGTCTGGATTCAGCGATGCGCGACATTATCAAAGGGATACTCAGCTCCTCCATACCGGTGGTCACCTATGTGTCGCCAAGTGGTTCGCGTGCCGCGAGTGCCGGAACCTACATCCTTTATGCGAGCCATGTCGCGGCAATGGCGCCGGCAACCAATCTCGGGGCGGCTACGCCAGTGCAAATCGGCGGCAGCCCCAAGCCGTCCGACAAGGGCGACTCGGAAGATAACGACGACGAAGAAAGCAGCTCGGCACCGGAACCATCAACTGCGATGGAGCGAAAGGCGATTAATGATGCTGTCGCCTACATTCGCGGGCTCGCCGAAATGCGCGGCCGAAATGCCGATTGGGCAGAAGATGCAGTGCGTAGCGCGGTCAGCCTGTCGGCTCAAGAAGCAGTTGAACTCAATGTAGTCGACATAGTAGCAAGCGACCTGGGGGACCTGCTCGAAAAACTCAATGGACGCGAGATAGAAATCACCGGCAACAAAATAACGCTGGATACCGAAGGGCTGGTCGTCGAACGTTACGATCCCGACTGGCGCACCCGCTTGCTGGAAACGCTCACAAATCCCAGCGTTGCCTACCTGTTGATGCTGATCGGTATTTACGGATTGATGTTCGAAGGCTATAACCCGGGTGCGATTGTGCCTGGCGTCGTTGGCGCCATTTGCCTGTTGCTGGCGCTATATGCCTTCCAGGTTCTGTCAGTCAATTACGCCGGGCTCGGGTTGATCTTGCTTGGCGTCGTGCTGATGGTGACCGAGATTTTCGTGCCCAGCTTCGGCGCGTTGGGTATCGGTGGAATAATCGCATTCGTAATCGGCTCGATCATATTGATTGACACCGATGTGCCCGGCTTTGGTATCGATCGCACTCTGATTGGTACCATGGCTTTGGCTGGCGGCGGCCTGATCATGGCGATCGTCTGGTTCGCCGTGCGGTCTCGACAAATGCCTGTCGTGACTGGCCGGCAAGAGCTGGTCGGAGCGATAGCCGAAGCCGTGTCCGATTTTGACGGCAAGGGAACCGTGTTTGTTCACGGTGAAAACTGGACGGCCAGTTCTGCGCATGCAATCCGCAGCGGGGACTCCGTCAAAATAACTGCGGTAAAGGGACTACAACTCGAAGTAGAACCCGACACCGGCGGAGGAATCACATAATGCCATTCAGTCCACTTATAGTAATCGCAGCACTGGCGCTGCTGTTTCTTTTCAGCGCCATCAAAATCCTGAAAGAGTGGGAGCGAGGCGTCATTCTTCAGCTTGGTCGTTACAAAAAAGTAAAAGGCCCCGGTATTATCCTGGTCATCCCTGTTATCCAACAGATGATCAAAGTAGGTTTGCGGGTCGAGGTCATGGACGTCCCGACACAGGATGTCATTTCTCAGGACAACGTGTCCGTTAAGGTCAATGCAGTCATCTATTTCCGCATACTCGACCCCGAACGCGCTGTAACGCAGGTGGCCGAGCCGTTTGTTGCGACCAGTCAGCTGGCGCAGACCACGCTGCGATCGGTGCTTGGCCAGCACGATCTGGATGAAATGCTTTCCGAACGCGAAAAGCTCAACCAGGATCTGCAGCAAATACTCGACAAACAGACTGACGCCTGGGGCATCAAAGTCTCCAATGTCGAGATCAAACACATCGATCTGGATGAAAGCATGATCCGGGCAATCGCCAAGCAAGCCGAGGCCGAACGTACCCGGCGCGCCAAGGTGATTCATGCCGAGGGTGAAAAACAGGCCGCCTCCATGCTGGCCGAAGCCGCG
>JAOTXR010000251.1 GCA_029862285.1 Gammaproteobacteria bacterium | reverse complement strand
GCCCATTGCATGATCTGGACGGTGACGGTGGTAACACCGACTTCCAGGATCTGGCCATACTCAAGGCATTATTCCTGACAACCCCCGGACCCAGCGCCGATCCGGCTCTGTGCAACCCGGCACATTAATCCTGCCAGTTAGCTACGAAGACCCCGCTCAGGCGGGGTCTTTTTTTTGCCCAAAGAAAAGGCGGCCGCAGCCGCCTTATCTCTGCTTGTTGGTTAGACGGGACCTTACTTGAAGAATTTCCCGACGATATCCAGCAGGCTGCCTTTGCGCTTCGGCTTGGGTTCGGGTTGCACCTGCGCCTGTGGCCGCATCTGGGGTTGTGCCTGGGGTTGTGCCCGGGGTTGTGACGGGAACTTTAGCATCTTGCCGAGAATGGCCCCGAAATCGCCACCACCACCAAGTTGATCGAGCGCACCGCCACCTGATTGCGACGGGACACCGGGTTGGCGACCCAGCCCGGCCGAGCCGGCCTGCTTGCTGATACCACCCATCATCGCAGCGGCGATCATCGGCAGCATGGATTTCAGTTTGCCGACATCGATACCGGTATTCTGCGCGGCTTGCGCGGCAACCTCACGACTTCTGTCCTTGCTGCCCAGAATGTGACCGAGAATGCTCTTGCCTTCGTCGATACTGCGCTGGTTGCTAACTTCAGCAGGGTTGTCGATATACCGTTTGTGATTACCGGACTGTATCGCCGACAACAAGTCTTCCAGTCCACCGGGTTTGGCGATATTGCCACGCATGCCTTTGGCAAGTGACGGTAGTAATTCCGACACCGCTGAACCGGCTTGTTTCTCATCCACATCGCACTGATGGGCAACCTGTTTCAGCAAGCCTCCATTCTGTGCTTCCAATAGCATCTTGATCAGGTCCATTTTCTGCTCCCCTGTTATTTGGTTACCCTCATTATCTCAAATCACGGTACCCGCATTTGGCATACGCCACAGTGGTTAACCGGCCGGACGCAATTTTTGACAGCTTACTTGCCGGTCTTTCGTCGTTTTATCAAGCGATTACGTTGTCTTTGCTGACGCGGTGTGAGTTTGTTGCGCCGCCCGGCATAGGGATTTGCCCCGGATTTCAGCTCAATACTCACCGGCGTGCCATGCAGCTTGAAGACTTTACGAAAGTGATTCGCAAGGTAACGCTTGTAACTATCCGGAATCCGGTCAATTTGGGTGCCATGGATCACGATACGGGGCGGATTACGGCCACCCTGATGGGCGTAGCGTAGCTTTGGTCGCCGGCCACGCCGCATCGGCGGACTGTGCGCCATCAACGCCGCCTGCAATGACTCGGTCAATGCCGATGTTGCCAAATCCGCGGTCGCAGCACGATAGGCCAGCTGCACCGATTCCAGGAGACCACCGACGCCACTGCCGTATAGCGCCGAGATAAAGTGACGTGGCGCGAAATCGACAAACGGCAATTTCAGGTCGAGCAACCGATGAACATCGTTACGCTCGCTCGAATCCAGCCCGTCCCACTTGTTGATCGCCACGACCAGTGCCCGACCGCGTTCCAGCACCAGTCCCAGCAGGCTGGCATCCTGTTCTGTGACACCTTCATGTGCATCCATGACACCGATGACCACATTGGCACGCTCAATGGCCTGCAGCGCCTTGATGACACTGAACTTCTCGATCACGTCGCTGACACGACCCTTGCGGCGCACACCCGCTGTATCGATCAGCGTGTATTGCTGCCCGTCGCGTTCAAATGGCACCTCGACACTGTCGCGGGTCGTACCCGGCTGATCGAAAGCCAGCAGTCGCTCTTCCCCGATGAGACGATTGATCAGTGTCGACTTGCCGACATTCGGCCGGCCGATCACGGCGACGGCGATACTGTCGCGGGTGTCAATGTCGGGGATTACCGCATCGGCGTAGTCGGCCAGCACCTCGTCCATCAACGCACCGATACGCTCGCCATGCGCCGCGGAAACCGCGATGGGCTCGCCGATGGCCAACGAATGAAACTCCGCCGCAGCCATTTCCGGGTCCAGACCTTCGGCTTTGTTGACCAGCAACCGCACAGACCGGCCGGTACGCCGCAGCATCGTGGCGACATTCTCATCGGCTGCGGTAAGTCCTTCGCGTGCATCGACCAGCAGGAACACGAGGTCTGATTCTTCGAGCGCGCGTTGGGTCTGTTGCGCCATCAGGCCGTCGATGCCGTCTTGGTCGCCACTCAAGCCACCGGTATCGACCACGATGTACGGCACCGGTCCGACCCGGCCAAAGCCGTACTGGCGATCGCGCGTCAGCCCGGGGCGGTCGGCAACCAGAGCATCGCGGCTACGGGTCAGAAAATTGAAGAGTGTCGACTTACCGACGTTAGGCCGGCCGACGAGGGCAATGACCGGCGGCATACATACGCCTCAGGACTGTGGCAACGCGAACGCGTGCAAAACGCCCGCCTCGTCTTGGGCAAACAACCGGCTGCCTACCGCAAGCGGTGGCGCGGCAATGGGTGCCTTGCCGGCACGTGCGCGGCCGATAATGGTGCCATCACCGGCAGCGAGCCAGTGCAGGTAGCCTTCGAAATCACCCACTACGATCGCTTCGCCAAATGGCGTCGGCCCGGTCAGGCCACGCCGCAGCAAGTCATTCTGCTGCCACACCTGTGCACCCGTCTCGCGTTTGAGCGCATAAACGCTGCCGTCGCCAGTGGTGGTGTAAAGCGAGGTCCAGTCAGCAGCCAGGCCGCCGGCACTTGAAAGATCCTGCACCCATGCCGCCTGGCCGCTTTCCAGCAACAACAATGCACCACGACTCTGAAAACCGGCGGCGTAAACCTCTTCGCCAATGACCAACACATTGCTATCGACATCGGACAACCGCTCCAGCTCGGTGCGGCCGCTACTTGTAGCCAGTGGCGCCTGCCACAATTCCGCGCCGTCGCGTAATCTGAATGCAACGATGCGGCCGTTGTCAAAACCGACTACCACCCGGTCGCCGCCAGCCGCCGGCTGACCAACTCCACGCAAAGAAAGCCGCGGCACGGATTGCTCTGCTGTCCAGCGTAAATCGCCGTCATTGCTGTCGAGTGCAAATATCTGGCCGTTTACCGTACGCAAAATTACGGTGTTGCCGAAAATCAGCGGGATTGCCAATAGTTCACCGGCAACAGACTGGGTCCACAACTGTGTCCCGTTGACCGCATCGAGTGCGACGACATCGCCATCGGCTGAGCCTACGATGACCAGGCCGTCGCCATAACCGGGCCCGGCCGTCAATTTGAGTTTGGTATTGACTTCCCAGTCACGTTTTCCGGTAACTATGTCGAAGCCGGAGACCCTGCCCTCGTGCGCCGCGGCAAACACCCGCGTTCCATCGGATGAAGGCGCCAGCGCCAATGCCAGGTGTTCGGCATCGCCACCGAGTTTTGATGACCACAGGCTCCTGATCTTCAGCCCACCGGAAATGCGCTCGAGCTCAATTGGCTGTTCGTCGGCAATCTTGTTGTTACCGCCGAGACATCCCTGCAATGCAACCAGTGACAGCAGGGTAAATACCATCAGTCGAAAGTTCATGCTTCGGGTTCGGGTTCGGGTGCGGGTTCGGGTGCGGGTTCGGATTCGGGTTCGGATTCGGGTGCGGGTTCGGATTCGGGTTCGGATTCGGGTTCGGATTCGGGCGCGGGTGCGGGCGCGGTGGCAGCGGTGTTATCGGCGCCACTGAGGTCGTTGAGCTTCATCTCGACCAGGCTACGATCGATCAGCCCCGGCTCGAACAGATCCAGCGCACTCTGGTACTCGGCACGTGCCTCGGCATCGCGGCCTGACATGGCATAACCATCCCCGCGCACTTCGTGAAAACGTGCAGCGAATTCACCCATTTTGGCAACGCTCAGCGTATCTAATGCGTTATCGTGTTTTTCCTGTGCCAACAATACGCGGGCGAGACGCAGCCTCGCGATGAGCGTGAAATTTTCGTCTTTGGATGTATCGACGACGGCGCGCAACTGCTCTGCGGCCAGTTCCAGCTCATTTGACTGCACATGAAACTTGGCCATCGCCAACCTGCTCTGGCTGGCGTAGGGAGTGGCCTTGAATTCGTCCGAAAGTTTAGCCAGCAAATCACTGGCGCCGTTGC
>JAOTXR010000250.1 GCA_029862285.1 Gammaproteobacteria bacterium | reverse complement strand
TGAGTCGCAACGATGAGCAAAGAAAGACAGCCGAGACCCTGCACAACACAGAACAGCGATACAGCAAACTCACACCACGCGAAAAAGAAGTAATGAGCATGGTGGTTGCCGGCAATGCCAACAAAGTTATCGCTCAAGATCTTGGCGTCAGCCAGAGAACGGTGGAAATCCATCGGGCGCGGGTAATGGAGAAGATGTGCGCCCGATCGATTGCTCATCTGGTGCAGCAGGCCGGCATCCTCGATAAGTAATTTTCCTTATTGCGGGATTTGGGTCCCGAGCAGAGCATGAGCCAACACAGTTTTTGGTGGTTGCCGTGTCCGCGCAAGTCTCGCAGCCCGATCCTGCGATCTATATGGTTGAAGCCGATCCGACTGTCCGGCGCCGGGCGGACGCCGCGCTGGCTGGCTTACCCTGGCCAATTCACCATTTCGAGTCGCCCAGGGAGCTCCTGGACAGCCTGAGCTATGACGCTCACGGCTGCGTTGTGGCCAATGTGGCGCTGGTCGAGATGACAGTGCAGGAGTTGTTGCAGGAGCTGGGCCGAGAGCAGCACAAACTGGCTATTATCTTGCTCAGTAACAATATTGGGGTTGCCGAAGCAGTAGCAGCGATGCGCGCGGGTGTGCATGACGTGCTGCCGCTCCCGGTCGTCGAACGGGCGTTGCGCCGGCAGGTGCGCCTGGCGATGTCAGACTTGAGAACAAACCTTAAGGCATCTAGATAACTTACTGGTTTTTATCCCTATTAGTCCGACAGTATTCGAGCAACTGGCGGGTCGATGGGTTTGATTGAGCAGCCACACCGTCACCCAGGGCCGGAAGAATCTCACCGGCCAGCTGTTTCCCCAGCTCGACACCCCATTGGTCGAAGGAGTTGATATTCCAGATCACACCCTGCACGAAAATCTTGTGCTCGTAGAGCGCCAGCAGGCTGCCGAGTGTCCGCGGGTCCAGTGCCCGCATCAGAATGGTATTGCTGGGCCGATTGCCTTCAAACACTCGGTGTGGCGCGAGTTGGGTAATCGCATCCGCATCGTATCCACCAAGCCGCATTTCCTCGATAGTTTCGGCCAGGGTGCGGCCCGACATCAATGCTTCACTCTGAGCAAGACAGTTGGCCAACAGTAGTTCGTGGTGATTTCCCGTGCGCAACGCCGGATTGACGACACCAATAAAATCGGCCGGTACCAGGTGGGTGCCCTGATGCAGTAGCTGGAAATAAGCATGTTGGCCATTAGTGCCCGGCGAACCCCATACTACAGGCCCGGTATCGTAGTCCACTGGCGCGCCCTTCACAGTGACTTGCTTGCCATTGCTTTCCATATCCGCCTGTTGCAGGTAGTCCGGCAACCAGCGCAAGGATTCCGAATAGGGCAATATCGCGTGCGAGCGGCCACCAAGAAAATTGACGTACCAGATTCCCAGCAAACCCAGAATTATCGGCAGGTTTTGCTCCGGTGGCATTTGCCTGAAATGCTCATCCATGGCATGTGCACCGGCCAAAAGCTCACTGAAACGTTGGAATCCGACACTGAGAATGATCGGCAGCCCAATGGCTGACCACAGCGAGTAGCGACCACCCACCCAATTCCAGAAACCGAACATGTTGGCAGTATCGATACCAAATTCGCTGACCTTTTCGGCATTGGTCGAAACGGCGACAAAGTGAAGCGCAATGTCTTTAGTACTGCCGCCCTGCTGTAAGAACCAATTACGCGCAGTCTGCGCATTGGTCATTGTCTCCTCTGTGCTAAAGCTCTTGGAGGCGATGATGAATAACGTAGTATCGGCATCGCAATCGCCCAGGGCGCGAAGAATGTCGGTTCCATCGACGTTGGACACGAAATGGAGACGCAGTCCGTCTGTCGCATAGGCGGACAACGCCTCGGTCACCATTTGCGGCCCGAGATGTGATCCGCCTATTCCGATATTGACTACAGTTTCGATTGCTTTGCCGGAATAACCCAGCCAGTGGCCTGCCCGGACACCATCGCTAAAAACCTGCAGACGCTGTAATACCTTATGCACATCCGGCATCACATCCCGGCCACCGACAACGACCGGCCGGCGACTGTCATTGCGTAATGCGGTATGCAGCACCGCACGATTTTCAGTGGTATTTACGGGGTCGCCGTCAAACATGCGGCGAATCGCACTTTCCAGATTGCATTCACGCGCAAGCGTTATCAATAAACTCAGACAGGTATCGTCGATTCTGTTTTTTGAATAATCGACAAAAAGACCTTCAAACGAAGCAGAATAGCGTTGCGCACGCTGCGGGTCGCGTACAAACAATTCACGCAGGTGGGCAACACTGTCGGCGTCCCGATATGCTGTCAATGCGCGCCATGCAGCGCCGCTCGTAACTGAGCTCATAGACGGCTCACCGCAGGTGATGCAGCTGCTGACCAAGCATTTCCGGAACCACCAATGTTACGCCGCCGTCGGTTACCCGGTAGCGGTGAACGTCCTCTTCCGGATTCACACCGATAACGGTACCGTCCGGAATGACGGACCCTCGATCGATAACGGCTTTTCTTATCGTGCAAGCGGCGCCAATGCGGACATCGGGCAAAATCAATGAATCTTCGATTGTCGTATGGTTTTCCACGTGCACGTTGGAAAACAGCAGCGAGCGTCGCACAGTCGCGCCCGATACGATGCAGCCACCCGAGATCATCGAGTCCAGAGCCATGCCGCGCTTGTCCTCGAAATCAAAGACAAATTTGCCCGGTGGTTGCTGCGTCTGATAAGTCCATATCGGCCAGGTCTGATCATACAGATTCAATTCTGGAGTAACGCCGAGCAGTTCCATGTTGGCAGACCAGTAGGAATCCACCGTTCCAACGTCACGCCAATATGCCTGCTCACCTGTCGCAGGATCCTGGAACGGGTAGGCAGCGACATTATAACGACCGATAGAGGCCGGAATAATATCCCTGCCGAAATCGTGATTGGAATCACTCTTGTCCGCATCGTCTGCCAGCAGGTTACACAGGAACTCCGTTTCAAAAACATAAATTCCCATTGACGCCAATGCATGGGTGCTACTGCCGAGTGATGGCTGTGGCTCGCTCGGTTTCTCCTGGAATTCGATGACCTGACTCTTATCATCAACTCGAAGCACACCGAAACCCTTGGCATCTTCCAATGGCACCTCAATACTGGCGACTGTCATATCTGCGCCGACCTCGGCGTGAAAAGCCAGCAGGTTGCCATAGTCCATCTTATAGATATGGTCCCCGGCTAGTACCAGGACGTAACGGGGATTGTGCCGGCGAATGATGGCGAGATTCTGATAAATTGCGTCGGCGGTTCCCGCGTACCAGCCGGTGTGCAGGTGCTGCATGGCCGGCAACAGCTCGACAAATTCGTTGAGTTCGGCACGCAGAAAGCCCCAGCCTTGCTGGATATGGCGAATCAACGAATATGCCTTGTACTGGCTCAGTACGCCAATCCGTCTTAGATCCGAATTGATGCAATTAGATAGCGGAAAATCGATGATCCGGAACTTGCCGCCAAACGGCATTGACGGTTTCGCCCGCCACCGGGTCAGATCCAGCAAACGAGTGCCGCCGCCACCCGCCAGGATCAACGCCAGCGTATCCCGGGTTAACCGGCTAACAAATCGTGGTCTTTGTCTGATTTCCGTATTCATTACAATTCTGCTGGAACCGCCGGTTTCAAACCTACTGTACTGAGCCCGATCGGTAAAGCGGCATGTCCGTTGTGATACTGGCGGGACCATAGCAGAATGGCTGCGGACCGACCGCCCGACCCGATCAGCCCCGCCTGACCCATGATCGAATCGACCCGTATGAGATACCGGAAATGCGAATCTGCCTGATCAGCTCCGAATTTGCACCCTACGCCAAGGCTGGCGGACTGGGCGATGCCGTTGGGGCACTAGCCTCGCGTCTGCATCGCCATGGCCATGATGTGCGGGTATTTATTCCACTGTACAGCAGCATTGATCGACAACAAGCCGGTCTGGTCCCGGTGGAGTTTCTGCAGGACATCAAACTGAGCACTGCCGGCTTTGGTCTGCGCTACTCCGTCCAGACCGGATGTCAGGTTGACGGGTTGTGGGTCTATTTCATCGATTGTCCACTTCTGTATTCCCGGCCAGGCA
>JAOTXR010000008.1 GCA_029862285.1 Gammaproteobacteria bacterium | reverse complement strand
AAATACGCCGAGTGGTCCATTCCAAACGACAGTCCCGGCATTTTTCATATAGTCGGCATAGAGCTTTGCGGTGTACGGGCCGACGTCCAGGATCAGTTCATCATCGCGCACGTCACTCACATCGCGGGTGATTGCTGCAGCGTCGGCAGAAAACTCTCTGCCCACCACCACATCGACGGGCATCGGGATGACAGCGTCGCGCTCGCGCGCCATCGCCATCAGTCGTTTTGCATCCTCGATCAGATCTTTTTCATAGAGTGAATTGCCAACCTGATGCCCGGCTGCCGCGATAAAAGTGTTGGCTATGCCCCCACCGACTATGAGCTGATCGACTCTTTCCAGCAGGCTCTCCAGCACTGTCAGCTTGGTAGACACCTTGGAGCCGCCAACGATCGCGACCATCGGCCGACGCGGATTATCCAGCGCCTGGTGCAACATCGACATTTCGCGGACCAGCAACGGACCAGCGCAGGCCACCGGCGCATAGCGCGCAACACCCTCGGTGCTCGCCTGCGCCCGGTGCGCCGTGCCAAATGCATCCATTACAAAAATATCGCACAACGCCGCCAAACGCCTTGCAAGAACATCATCATTCTTCTTTTCGCCAGGATTGAAGCGAACATTTTCGCACAGGACTATTTCGCGTGGCTCGATTTCGAAGCCATCCAGCCAGTCGCGTTGCAATCTCACTGATCGGTTCAGCAACTCTCCGAGCCGATGAGCAACGGGCTCCAGGGAAAACTTCTCCGCGAATTCGCCCTCGGTCGGGCGCCCTAGATGCGACATCACCATTACCGCGGCACCCGCTTCCAGCGCTGCCTCCAGAGTGGGAATCGCAGCACGGATACGCGCGTCGCTGGTTACCCGGCCGGATTCGACGGGCACATTGAGATCCTCACGGATTAGTAGACGCTTCCCCGCGAGATCGAGATCGGTCATTTCCAGCATAAGCGTAACGCGTCAGGCGTCAGGCGTCAGGCGTTCATCATGGCCAGCATGGTATCGAGCATGCGATTGGAAAAACCCCACTCATTGTCATACCAGGAACAAACCTTGACCAGGTTGTCAGACACTTTCGTCATCGATGCATCGAATGACGAAGAGAATGGATTGTGGTTGAAATCGATTGACACCAATGGTTCGTCGACGTAATTGACGATACCGCGCATCTCACCATCGGCTGCGTCACGCATGATGGCGTTAATCTCATCGACCGAAGTGGGTCGCGACGCGACGAAGCTTAGATCCACCAGCGATACATTGATTGTCGGCACACGTACGGCAAAACCATCCAGCTTGCCATCCAATTCCGGCAATACCATACCTACCGCGGCAGCCGCACCGGTTTTGGTCGGAATCATCGACATCGTCGCCGATCGGGCCCGACGCAGATCCTTGTGATAGACATCGGTCAATACCTGATCGTTGGTATAGGCATGAATCGTCGTCATCAATCCGCGCTCCAGACCCACTTTCTCGTACAACGGCTTGACCATCGGCGCCAGGCAATTGGTCGTGCACGATGCGTTCGAAACTATTGTGTCGCTGGCTTTCAGTTTGTGGTGATTGACGCCATAGACAATCGTCGCATCAACATCCTTCCCGGCAGGTGCCGAGATCAACACTTTCTTGGCACCGGCCTGCAAGTGCAGCCCGGCTTTTTCGCGGGTTTTGAACACGCCGGTGCACTCCAGCACCACGTCGACACCGAGCTCTTCCCATGGAAGCTTGGTCGGGTCCGGCTGCGAAAAGACGCGCACCCGATCACCATTGATAATGAGGTCGTCACCGTCTTTTTCGACGGTGCCGGGGAAAGGGCCATGCGCGGTGTCATGCTTCATCAGGTAGGCATTTGTATCGATATCGCCAAGATCGTTGATCGCGACGAAGTCAATTTCACCGGTGCGCTGTGTTTCGAAGACCGCGCGGAGCGTCAAACGTCCGATCCGGCCAAATCCATTGATTGCTACTTTGATAGACATGCTTATCTCCTTAATCAGACGAATACGGTTGCCGGGGTTTGCAGCAGGCTCTCGGCCTCGGCCACGATTCGCTCTGCTGTCAAACCGACATGTTCAAAAATCTGTGCGGCCGGCGCTGAATCACCGAAGCGATCAATGCCAATAACGCGGCCAGCGCCACCGACGTAGCGGTACCAGTAGTCCGGTACACCCGCCTCGATCGCGATGCGCCGGCCAGTTTGTGGCGGTAATACGGCATCACGATAACTGCTTTCCTGGCGATTGAAAATCTCGGCGCACGGCATCGACACCACACGCACGCGTCGGCCTTTATCGGCGAGTGTGGCTAAGGCCGTCATCGCCAGACCCACCTCTGACCCGGTCGCAATAAGAATCAGCTCCGGTGTGCCCTCACAATCAGCCAGCACATAACCACCACGCGCGATATTATCGATCTGGGTGCTACTGCGTGGCTGGAACGGTACGCCCTGTCGCGTAAAAACGAGCGATGCCGGTTCGTCGCGTTGCTGCAACGTCTGCTTCCAGGCAACCGCCGATTCAACTGTATCGCAGGGACGCCATAACGACATTCCGGGAATCATTCTCAGGCTTGCGAGATGCTCGATCGGCTGGTGTGTGGGACCGTCTTCACCCAGACCGATAGAATCGTGGGTATACACAAAAATGCTGGGGATACCCATTAGCGCCGCCAAACGCACAGCATTACGTGCATAGTCCGAGAAAACCAGAAAAGTCGCACCATAGGGAATAAAACCGCCGTGCAATGCCAGGCCATTGAGTATTGCTGACATGCCAAACTCACGCACGCCGAAATAAATATAATTGCCTTGCGGATTATCGGCAGTAAGTACTTCGGAACCCGACCACAGCGTTCCATTGGATCCTGTCAGGTCAGCGGAACCGCCGATCAATTCCGGTAGCATCGGCCCAAAACCGTTGAGCGCCGCCTGCGACGACTTGCGCGTCGCTTTATTCGCAGCCTCGTCATTGATCTGCAAAACAAACTCTTCGGCGCGCGCGTCCCAGTCGTCCGGCAATACGCCGGCCATGCGGCGCAGGTACTCCGCAGCGAGTTCCGGGTATTTGTTCGCGTACTCGTCGTACAGCGAATTCCACGCAGTTTCCAGTGCTTGTCCTTTTTCCGTCGTATCCCATGCAGCGGCGATTTCGTCCGGTATTTCGAACGGCCCGGACTGCCAACCGATAGCTTCGCGCACCGCACCGATTTCCTCGTCACCGAGTGGCGCGCCATGGGTATCGGCCGTTCCTTGCTTGTTCGGCGCACCCCAGCCAATGACAGTGCGACAGCAGATCAGTGTGGGCTTGTCATGCACCGAACGGGCCACCTCGATTGCGCGCTGCACCGCATTGGCATCGTGGCCGTCGATATCCCGGATTACGTGCCAGCCATACGCCTCAAAACGCTTCGGTGTGTCATCAGTAAACCAGCCGTCGACTTCGCCGTCGATGGAAATACCGTTGTCATCATAGAGCACCACCAGCTTACCCAGCTGCATTGTGCCCGCCAGTGAGCAGACTTCGTGGGAGATACCTTCCATCAGGCAACCGTCGCCTGCGAAGACAAAAGTGTCGTGATCGACAATTTCAAAACCCGGGCGGTTATAACGTGCGGCGAGATTCTTTTCTGCAATCGCCATGCCGACCGCGTTTGCAAGGCCCTGCCCCAGCGGTCCGGTGGTTGTCTCAACGCCAGGTGTCATCCCGTATTCCGGATGCCCCGGAGTCTTCGAACCAAGTTGACGAAAACTTTTCAGATCTTCCAGTGACAGCCGGTAACCACTCAGGTGCAAAACCGAATAAAGCAGCATGCTGCCGTGACCGTTGGACAAAACAAAGCGGTCGCGATTGTGCCAATCCGGATTGCGGGGATTGAAACGAAGAAAGTCGTTCCACAAAACCTCTGCGATGTCCGCCATACCCATCGGCATACCGGGGTGACCAGAATTTGCTCGCTGCACTGCGTCCATGCTGAGCGCACGGATCGCATTTGCCAGTTCTTTACGGGTTGGCATTTTTTCTCTCGTGGGCGGGAAAAGCGCGCGCATTGTCACCTAGACCGGCGTTTTCAGCAATCAGCACATCCCGAAGGGGCCACTGACTGGAAACCGGCGCCCACACTCCAAACCCAGACTCTATGGGAGGAATGTGCCGCAGCGCTTTGCCCAAAAAGGCAAGTCGGCGGAGCTGCCTGATAGCAGCCTGACGACTCAGGGTGGGTATTGAGCGATGAGCGGGACTGTTTATGGCGACTGAATTCCCGGGTTGTGCCGCAAACAGACGATCGTTTTCGCACGTAGCGCGGGCTATCGGGGTTCAGCCCACTTGATGCTACAGCCGATACTGGGGGTCTGCTCCCGCGGCCCATTGCCGGTGGCCGCCACCGCAAGCATCGCGTCATACAGTTCGCGCGGCGCCCCCGCCGGTGGCGCAGCAGTGCGCCCGGCATCCAGACGACCGCGGTACTGGAGGCCAAGATCCGCGTCATAACCAAAAAAATCCGGTGTGCAAACCGCACCATATGCATGCGCCACATCCTGGGTTTCGTCGATCAGGTACGGAAAGGGGAATGCCAGTTCCTCCGCCCACCGGCGCATGTTGTCAAAGGAATCGGCAGAATAAGTCACTGTATCGTTTGACATAATCGCAACCGTATTAACCCCTTGCCGGGCGAGATCCTGCGCATCGCGGATTATGCGATCGATTGCCGCTTTGACGAATGGGCAGTGGTTGCAAATAAACATCACCACGGTGCCCTTTTCGCCACGCACATCTGCCAGGCTCCAGGTACGGCCATCTACGCCGCGCAGGCCAAAATCCGGCGCTGGCGCGCCAAAGTCACAAACTGGTGTTTCCAGAGCTGCCAATGTCGACTCCTGTGTTGCGTGGCACGGTTGCAGGTATACTAGCCGGCTGTTAACGCCTCCGACCACAATTCCATGCAAAAAAACTACCTGTTTACCTCCGAGTCGGTCTCGGAAGGTCATCCGGACAAGATGGCCGATCAGATTTCCGACGCAGTCCTCGATGCCATTATCGCCGAAGACCCGCAAGCGCGGGTGGCCTGCGAGACAATGGTCAAAACCGGCATGGCGATTATCGCCGGCGAGATTACAACCTCGGCCTGGGTGGATCTTGAGGAACTGACCCGACAGACCATCCTCGACATCGGCTATGACAATTCCGATCTTGGTTTCGACGGCAACACCTGTGCAGTACTCAACGCGATCGGTAAGCAGTCGGTCGACATCGCACAAGGCGTAGACAGAGAAAAGGCGCAAAACCAGGGTGCCGGCGACCAGGGCCTGATGTTCGGCTACGCGACGAACGAAACCGATGTGCTCATGCCGGCGGCAATCACCTATGCCCACCGCCTGGTAAAACGCCAGGCAGAGGTACGCAAAGCGGGTCAGCTGAGCTGGTTGCGTCCCGATGCCAAGAGCCAGGTGACACTGAAATATGTCGATGAACGTCCAGCGGGCCTGGACGCCGTCGTTCTATCGACACAGCACGATGACGATGTGTCTTTGAAAGATCTTTATGACGGTGTCCGTGCGGAGATTCTCGAACCGGTGCTGCCGAAGGAATGGCTGGACGAATGCCCCGGCGAGAACATCCATATCAACCCGACCGGCCGCTTTGTTGTCGGTGGTCCCATGGGTGACTGTGGCCTGACCGGGCGCAAGATAATCGTAGACACCTACGGCGGTATGGCGCGTCATGGTGGCGGTGCCTTCTCTGGCAAGGATCCTTCCAAAGTGGACCGTTCGGCTGCCTATGCGGCCCGTTATGTGGCCAAGAATATTGTCGCCGCGGGTCTGGCCGAGCGTTGCGAGATTCAGGTGTCGTACGCGATCGGCGTTGCCCGGCCGACTTCAATCAGTGTGGAGACTTTTGGTACCGGTAAGATCGAATCGGAACGTTTCGCCGAACTCGTACGTGAGCATTTTGACCTGACACCCTATGGCATCCGTCAAATGCTCGACCTGGTAAGGCCGATCTACAAGGCAACTGCCAGTTACGGTCATTTTGGCCGCACCGAACCGGAATTCACATGGGAACGACTGGATAAAGTAGAGGCATTGCGTGCAGCAGCCAACATTCGGCTGACCGGCACAGACTAATTGCACGACCGATCTGCTACGCCTGAATCAAGTCTGGAGATTGAAATGAGCACACCAATGGAAAAAGTAGCGGTTGACTACAAGGTCGCCGATATTTCTCTGGCGGACTTTGGTCGCAGGGAAATCGCGATCGCTGAGTCGGAGATGCCCGGTCTCATGGCACTGCGCGAGCAATACGACGGCGAGAAGCCGTTGGCAGGCGCCCGTATCGCGGGTTCGCTGCATATGACTATTCAGACTGCGGTTCTCATCGAGACGCTGGTCAAGCTCGGTGCCGAGCTGCGCTGGGCGTCATGCAATATTTTTTCGACCCAGGACCATGCCGCTGCAGCGATCGCTGCCGGTGGCACGCCGGTTTATGCGTTCAAAGGCGAAAACCTGGATGAGTATTGGGAATACACCCACAAGATCATGGAATGGCATGACGGCGGAATGCCTAACCGCATTCTCGACGATGGCGGTGATGCGACCTTACTGGTATCGCTTGGGGCCCGGGCGGAACAAGACCCCGGTGTGCTCGACAATCCCGGCAGTGACGAAGAACGGGCCCTGTTTGCAGCTATACACAAGCGACTCGATAGCAAACCGGGCTGGTATGCGCGGCTGCTCAAGAGTATCGGTGGCGTGACCGAGGAAACCACCACCGGCGTCGCTCGCCTGTATCAGATCGCCGCTCGTGACGAGCTGCCCTTCCCCGCCATCAACGTCAACGATTCGGTGACGAAGAGTAAATTCGACAATCTGTATGGTTGCCGCGAGTCGCTGGTGGACGGCATCAAGCGAGCAACCGACGTCATGATTGCTGGCAAGATTGCGCTGGTCTGCGGCTATGGCGATGTCGGCAAGGGTTCCGCGCAGTCGCTGCGCGCACTTAGTGCCAATGTCTGGATTACTGAGGTCGATCCGATCTGCGCCCTTCAGGCGGCAATGGAAGGCTATCGCGTGGTCACGGTCGACGATGTCATTGATCAGGTCGATATCGTGGTGACAGCAACAGGCAACTACCACGTAATCACTCACGACCACATAGTAAGAATGAAAGACGAGGCCATCCTCTGCAACATTGGCCATTTCGACAATGAGATTGATGTCGCATCGGTTGAAAAATACGAGTGGGAAAACATCAAACCGCAGGTCGATCACATTATTTTGCCGAACGGCAATAAAATAATCCTGCTGGCACAGGGACGGCTGATAAACCTCGGATGCGGAACCGGTCACCCGAGTTTCGTGATGTCGAATTCATTTACCAACCAGGTGATCGCGCAAATCGAGTTGTGGCAGAACCGCGATAATTACCGAAACGACGTTTACGTCCTGCCCAAACACCTGGACGAACGCGTCGCCCGGCTGCATCTCGACCGCGTTGGCGCCAAACTCACCCGGCTAAGCCCCGAACAGGCTGAGTACATTAACGTCTCTGCAGACGGGCCTTACAAGCCGGACCATTACCGGTACTGAAGCCTTATCGGAGCAGGAAAGACCGGCAGCTTTCAGTCTGCCGGTTGCCTATTTGCGCCTGCGTTGCAACAATCATGATGCTGGCTTCGGAGCCCAGACATGACTGATGTGTACCGACTATTGCAGTTCACCGACCCACATCTGTACGCAGAGCGTGGCGGCGAGATGCGCGGCGTACGCACACTGGAGACTCTGCTGGCGACAATGCGGCAGGCGCGCCAGCGGCACTGGCCGCCCGATGCGATCCTGGTGACCGGCGACATAGCCCAGGACGAGAGCCAGGGTGCCTACCAACTATTCCGTGAGTGTTTTGGCGCTCTCGGCGTCCCGATCCACTGCCTGCCGGGCAACCATGACGCGCCGGAATTCATGCAGGAACTGCTCACCCAGGCACCGTTCGGCTATTGCGAGACCCTGACACTGGGCGACTGGTGCGTGCCAATGCTGGACTCACACACCCCCGGCGACGCCGGCGGAAGGCTCGGACAGGATCAACTCGATCGACTCGCGGATTTGCTCAACCACAGCGCGGGCAAACACTTTTTGATCTGCCTGCATCACCACCCTGTGTCTTCCGGCAGCCGCTGGCTGGACACTGTAGCGCTGCGAAACGCCGCCGACCTGTGGGATATTGTAGAACAACACGATCACGTGCGGGGTCTGTTATGGGGGCATGTGCACCAGGAATACGACGATCGGCGTAACGGCGTACTCCTGCTCGCCACACCCTCAACTTGCCGCCAGTTCAAACCCAATATGATCAAATTTGCGCTCGACGAAGATCGCCCGCCCGCTTATCGCTGGCTAGAGCTGTACCCTGACGGCAATATTATTACCGAAGTGGCCTGGTGCGACACGCAGGACCCGGATTGATCAGACTCAGCTCAGAATTTTTTGCGCTAGCGGTACTCGCGGCGATGATGGTTGCTGGTTGCTCGCCGGTCGCCACGCCAACTGATGCGCCAACCGATCCGCCGAGCGTATCGCCGGCTCCCAAATCGGCCAGTCCGACTGAAACGCAACCCAAACACATCCTATGGGAAGTTGCGGGCAAGACAAATCAAGTGTATCTGCTCGGCTCGGTTCATCTCCTGCGTGAAGATGACTATCCGCTGCCGGCAATTTACGGGCGCGTTTACGATGAGGCCGAGAAGCTCGTAATGGAACTCGACATGGATGACATCGACCTGCTGCAAATGCAGCAGCAAATGATTACAGCGGGAATGACGACTGACGGCAGGAGCCTGCAGCAGATCCTGGGAGAGACGCAATGGCGAAAAGCCAGCGCTATGGCGGAATCAATGGACATCGAGCTGGAGATGCTCAATTCCGTAGAGCCGTGGTTTGCTGCGTTGACCGTCGTCGAGCTGCAAATGCTGAAGCTCGGTTTCGATCCTTCACTGGGCGTGGAATTTCATTTCCTGCGGCGTGCGCAGGCAGACAGCAAGCCTATCGAGGGCCTCGAGTCGGTTGCCCAACAGATCACATTTTTTGATCGGCTGCCCTTGGAAACCCAATCCCGGTTTTTTCTCAAGGCGCTGGAGGACGCACAGACGATTGACGAGGGAATCGAGGATCTAATAAATGCCTGGCGTAGCGGCAATACGGCCGCAATGCACGATGAGCTGACCGAGGGCTTCGATGGCTTTCCGACTGTATATGACTCGCTGGTGGTCCGGCGCAACCAGGCCTGGGTCAGAAATATCGCCGATCTGCTCGACGACGAAGACGATTATCTGGTTATCGTGGGCGCACTGCATTTGATCGGCGACGACAGCGTCGTCGGGTTACTCAGCGCGCAGGGCTACAGCCTGAAGCAGCTTTGAGCTGTGCCCGATCAGACCTCCACCATATCGAAATCTTCCTTGCCCGCACCGCAATCCGGACAGCGCCAGGACAGGGGCACGTCATCCCAGCGGGTGCCTGGCTCAATACCGACTTCCAGATCACCCTTCTCTTCTGCGTAGATATACCCACAAATGAGGCACATGTATGTCTTCATCGAAAAATCGGTCCTATACTGAGCCCTGCGGCGAAGAATCTTGCATCAACGAGGACACAGATACAATCCAATGACCAATCGTTTACCAAACGTACTCGTGATCAGTGGCAACGACCCTTCGGGTGGCGCCGGCATGGCGGCCGACATCCAGGCGATAACGGCACTGTCAGCGCACCCGGCACCTGTCATTACCACGCTGACAGTACAGGACACGCAAAATGCCAGTGCCGTAGTGCCCATCGAACCCGATCTGATTGTCGATCAGGCGACCGCGGTGCTCGAAGATATGCCAATCGAAGCAATCAAAATTGGACTGCTGGGCAATGCTGCAATCGGTAGTGCGGTCGCCGATCTGTTACAGGATCACAAAAATATCCCGGTGGTTCTCGACCCGGTGCTGGTTGCCGCGGGTGGTGCCCAACTGGCCGAAAAATCACTTATCGATGTGTTGCTGACACGGCTCATTCCGCTGGCGACAATATTGACCCCAAATGACAGTGAGCTGCATACACTCGCGCCTGCGCCGGATGCGGACGATGAAAGAGCAGCCAGCCTGGTTGCGTTGGGTGCGCGCTGGGTGCTGGTCAAAGGCGCCGATGCCGACACGCCTGAAGTACACAATACCTTGTATGGGACCGACGGCGATGTTGAGGTTTACACCTGGTCCAGGTTGCCGCACGCCTACCATGGATCCGGCTGCACGCTGGCATCAGCCATCGCCGCACTGATCGCACACGGCGAAGATGTCGTCGATGCCGTTACCGCGGCACAACGCTATACCTGGGAAGCGCTACGACGCGGTTTTCAGCCAGGCAAGGGTCAATTTGTTCCGCATCGTTTCTTTCATTTGCCAGAGGCGCCGCTGAAGTGAGTAAACCAACTCTGCCAAAAGGCCTCTACGCGATAACAGATGCCGATTACATCCAACAGGCTCTTCTGGCCAATGCGGTACAGCATGCGATTATCGGCGGTGCTGCGATGGTGCAGTATCGCGACAAGAGTCGCGATCACGGCCGGCGCAAACGCGAGGCCGCCCAGCTGCGCGATATCTGTCATGCGCACGATGTATTGTTTATCGTCAACGACGACGTACGCCTTGCCGAGGAAATCAAAGCCGATGGCGTCCATCTCGGGCGCGACGACTGGGCGGTGGAAACGGCCCGCAAATCACTTGGCGACTCTGCCATTATTGGCGCGTCCTGCTATAACTCATTGAGTTTCGCCCGTCGCGCTATCGATCAGGGTGCCGACTACGTGGCATTTGGCAGTTTCTTTACGTCACCTACCAAGGGAAGTGCCGATCGCGTGCACGTGGAAATACTCAGTGAGGCTCGCGAGGAAATGGACACGCACGTGGTCGCGATCGGTGGTATCACGCCGGAAAATGGCGGGCGGCTGATTGCTGCGGGTGCGGATATGCTGGCTGCCTGTAGCGGCGTATTCGATCACCGTGATCCGGAGAGCGCAGCACGTCATTTTTCCGGGTTGTTCAGGGATGCGGCCATTCTGCGATAAGCTGCAGGTATGACACGCGAGCTCTTTGAACAGGCGCGCCGCTACATTGCCGGCGGCGTAAATTCACCGGTCCGGGCTTTTGCCGCCGTTGGCGGCGATCCGGTATTTGTCGAGCGCGCTGCCGGACCCTATCTCTACTCTGCCGATGGACGTCGTTTCATCGACTACGTCGGGTCCTGGGGGCCGATGATCCTGGGACATGCGCATCCCGATGTCGTCGCCGCAGTCCAGGACACCGCGGCAAAAGGTCTGAGTTTTGGCGCGCCGACAGAATTGGAAACTGCTCTGGCAGAAAAGATCGCCGGAATCATGCCGTCAATCGAACGTGTGCGCATGGTCAGCTCCGGAACCGAGGCAACCATGAGCGCAATACGTCTCGCCCGTGGCTACACCGGGCGCGACAAGATTGTGAAATTTGAGGGCTGTTATCACGGTCACGCCGACTCGTTATTGGTAAAGGCGGGTTCCGGTGCGCTGACTTTTGGCGTCCCCACCTCACCAGGTGTCCCGGCCGATGCCGCAGCCCATACACTGACACTGCCATTCAACGACGCGGCAGCGGTAACCGGATTGTTTGACAACTGTGGTGGCGAGATTGCCTGCGTTATCGTCGAACCCATTGCCGGCAACATGAACATGGTCAAACCGCGCCCGGGATTTCTCGAGACGCTGCGGGAACAATGCACAATTCACAATACCGTTCTGATTTTCGACGAGGTCATGACGGGGTTCCGCGTCGCGGCCGGTGGCGCGCAAGGTTTGTACGGAATCGTGCCCGACCTGACGACACTGGGCAAAATCGTTGGCGGCGGGATGCCGGTGGGCGCATTCGGCGGACGTGCGGAGATCATGGCAAAACTGGCCCCGGACGGGCCCGTCTATCAGGCCGGTACGCTATCGGGTAATCCCCTGGGCATGGCCGCAGGCCTGGCGACCCTCACGGCGATTTCGCAACCGGGATTTTATGAGAACCTGGAGAAAACCGCCCACCAGTTGACTCATGGTCTGATCGAGGTGGCTTCAGCCGCCGGAGTTAATTGCAGAACGACTTTTGCAGGCGGCATGTTTGGCCTGTTCTTTACCGGTGCCGGCAGTGTGGACTCGTTTGCCGACGTCATGGCCTGCGACCGCGACCGCTTCGCCGAGTTTTTCAACCTCATGCTGAATGCCGGCATATACATGGCGCCATCGGCGTTTGAAGCGGGTTTCGTTTCGGCAGCGCACACCGGCGAGCATATTGAGGCTACGATCAGCGCCGCCGCAGCCGCCTTCGAAAAGCTAGCAGAGAATTAGATAGGGGTCAGACCACAATTTCCGCTTCGGAAATTGTGGTCTGACCCCTACTTAGTTCTGCGGAACCGGTCTATGTCGACAAAGTCGCCCAGATCACGCGCCGCCTGATAAACCCGCGACACCATGACCAGCATGTCTTCATTGACGCTGCCTTCTTCGGCGGCGACGACACGGTGTCCTGCTTCCGGGCAAAGATAAACGTCACCCATTCCGCCAATTCCCTCGAAACCATCCAGCAGCCCGGCCACGCCGGATCGCGAATCACGTCGCAAGGCCTCGAGACTATCCTCAAGCCACTCTGCCCAGGTGATCTCCCCGTAACGGCGCAGATAACGGATTAGCTCGCGCCCACGCATCAACAACTCGGCTGTAGGCAATTCCATGCGAACGGTACTGCCTGCACCGTTGGTATGTCTCGTCAAACTGCTATTTCTCATTCTGTTTTAACCACGAAAGCGCTGGTATCGGCGCCGGGCGGGCCAGCGGTCCGAGCTAGATAGGGTGACGCCTCCGAATCCCTCATTTTTTTCCGCGTCCGGCGCCCTGTCGACTCTGCGGCCAACTGACGACAATCCGGATAATTCCCGCAGGTCGAGCGACACTGCGTGACCTGGAGTCTAGCACAGGGAATTGCCACGTCGCGTAGGGCATCAGCCGTCGTTCTGCAATGCGGCCAACAGACGGCGAGGCAGCCCGCCGAAAGCCCCGTTGCTCATGATTACGACCCGGTCACCGGCGTGCAGCTCTGCAATCACGGCGCTCAGGAGCGCATCGATATCGCTCTCGACGCCGACAGGACTGGCGCACCCGGCCACCGCAGCCGCCAGGTCCCACCCCAGATCGGGCGGCCGGAAAACAAAGCTGAGATCGGCGGGGCTCAACGCGCCACCCAGCGCCGCAGCATGCGTGCCTAGCTTCATGCTGTTAGACCGCGGTTCGAATATTGCGATCAGCCGGTTTTCTGCAGCGCCTTGACTGTGCAGTGCATTCAAAGTGGCGGCAATCTCGGTGGGATGATGTGCAAAATCATCATAGACAGTCACACCGCGTGCACTGCCTACTATCTCCAGGCGACGGCGCACCCCACGCCAACACGCCAGTGCCGCCAGACTCTCCGCCAGCGAAATGCCGATGTGCCGGGCCGCAGCACAAGCCGCCAGGGCATTGTGCCGATTGTGGATACCGGGCCAATTCAATATGCCTGTTGCCGATTCGTTGTTTTCGTTTTTTCCAAATTGCACCGTGATGGAATCTGAAGTGCCGGTGACCGACCACATGCTATCGTCTGCACCATAGGCTTCCACCGGCGTCCAACATCCCATTGCCAGCACACGATGAATCTCATCCGAATTTGCGTGGGCAATAATCCTGCCGTTGCCCGGCACGGTGCGCACCAGGTGATGAAACTGCTGACGAATTGATGCCATGTCGGGAAATATATCTGCGTGATCGTATTCGAGATTGGTCATTATCAATGTGCGCGGCCGATAGTGAACGAATTTGGACCGCTTATCGAAAAACGCCGTGTCATACTCGTCGGCCTCGACGACAAAATACTTTGACTCACCGAGACGCGCCGACACGCCAAAATCCACTGGTACTCCGCCGATCAAAAAGCCCGGTTTCCGACCGGCATATTCGAGTATCCAAGCCAGCATGCTGGCCGTTGTCGTTTTTCCGTGAGTTCCTGCAACTGCCAATACGTGTCTGTCGCGTAACACATGTTCTGCAAGCCACTGTGGCCCGGAGGAAAACGGCAGGTCATGATCGAGCAGGTATTCAATGACGGGGCTGCCGCGACTCATGACGTTGCCGACAACCACGTTGTCGGGCGGCGGCGACAGGGCATCGGCATCGTAACCCTGGTGCATCGGAATACCGAGAGCCTGGAGTTGGGTACTCATTGGCGGGAACACGTTGCGATCGGAACCGCTGACCTGGTGCCCGGCTTCGCGCGCAAGGACCGCGATGCCACCCATAAACGTCCCACAAATCCCGAGTATGTGCAGATGCATCAGGATGGCGTCCCGTAAAGAGCAATATCCAGTGCCAGAAAACCAACAAAGAATCCCAATGCAATAGCAACACCGACGAAATACGGAAAACCGGCGGCGTGACGCAGGATATGACCTTTGACACCCAGTGACCACAACATCACAACGATGGTAACCAGTGCAATGACGCTCGCGCCCGGCGCCCCGGGTTCAGCCGTCCCGAACAGAGCCAGCGGGACCGATACCGTATTGAGTACGATGTCTGCGCCAAAAACTGCGGTTAGCGTTTGCAGCAATCGCTCCTGCAAACCCAGGCCCATTAGCAACGCCGAAAAAAATGCCGCCTGCGTGGCAGCATCGAGAAACGGCAACATCACGGCCCGGGGCGGTGCCACGTCCAGCGCCAGCATACCGGCCAGATAGATCGAAATATGACCGGCAACAACCAATGCAAGCAAGAAACGGGATGCAGGCAAGTGCTCAGGGCCAGCGCGGTGGGCAACGATAAGCAGAAACGGCCGGACCAGTGTTATCAGCGCCTGCATCGCTAACCCGTGCGCGGGCGCGGCGGCGCGTTGTTGTGCGTGTTAAGCTTAATCATGCCAAACAGCGGTTGCGCATGTCTCTACCATCACTGATCGACCAGCCCGATGATCTGAAAAAACTGTGCCGCCAGTTGCGCGGACAAGATTTCATTGTCGTCGATACCGAGTTCATTCGTGAGCGCACGTATTATCCAAAACTTTGCCTGATACAGGTTGCAGGTCCATCGATAATTGCCTGTGTCGATTTCCTTGCACTGGACGATCTGTCCCCGCTAACTTCCTTATTACTCGATCCGACTATAACAAAGGTACTGCATGCAGCGCGCCAGGATTTCGAGATCTTTGTGCAACTGAC
>JAOTXR010000249.1 GCA_029862285.1 Gammaproteobacteria bacterium | reverse complement strand
CGATTTGCACCAGACCAGGCCCGGTAATCGGACCGTCGCGGGCATCGAGATCGCCAACCGTACTGAGGGTGAAGCCATTCAGCAGCACTTGCGCACCGGACTTGATTTCGAGCGTTGCAAGCGATAACACATCAGCGCTAAGAACCGGGTCGAAACCGGTCGGATCGATAGTGACATTGTCGCCGGGCGACGGCACCAGCCCGCTGCTCCAGTTTGCCGGGTTGTGCCAATCGGTTGGATCCGGGCCCATCCCGCCGATCCAGTCGTGATCAATGCCATCGTCCAGCACCAGCATCGCTGCACTGTCTTCTTCCGTGCCGTCCGGATCCAGCTGGTCGAAACCGGTCACCTGCGCGACGGGCTCGAGGATCGTCGCGGCCGGCACAGTCGCGTTGACCCGCGCCGTGACGGCAAGCGTCGCGGAAAACGGCAGCAGCGGATCACCCGACCAGTTAACACCAAAACCGTTCCAGACACCGGTGACCAGATCGAATACGCCCGCACTCGGCACGGCAGCTTCATAACTCAGCTGACCCGGCAATGGCGGTAGCGACACGCTGATCCCGGTTGCGTCGAAGGGGCCGAAGTTCTCCACCGTGACTGTTAGCGCCACTGTCGCGTCAGGTGCCGGGATCGGATCATCGACCGTCATCGACAGGCTTAGATCGGTTACCGGAAGCGGCGCTGTCGTAGTACTGAGCTGGTCATCTTCAGCCGGATTGGCGTTGCCGGGCGTAGAATCGGGATCCGATTCATTTGCTGCCACGATCTCCGCCGTAAGATTGTATGGCCCGACTGCATTGACCGTTGCGGTCAACACCAGTGTCGCCGTGCCGGTTATTGCCGCAGGGTTCCAGTTTCCGGTCGCCGGATTGTATTCACCCGGACTATCGTCAGACTCATAGGTGTAGCCGGCGGGCAAGGGCATGTTGACCGTGACACCCGTCGCGGTGCTCGGGCCGGCATTGTCGACCACCACTGTGAAATCGACGGTCAGACCAATACCCGGTGTGGCTGTACCTGGTGCCAGCGTGGTAATGCTCAGGTCGGATTGGGCGTTTACACTCACACCAAAGGACGCTTCCACCCAGTCGCTGCCAGTGTCTGTCGCCCGCACGGTGAGTGTGGCTACACCGTTGGTATCGGGAGCAAAGTCCAGGGTCAGCGTTCCAGCGACCCCGTCAATGGGCAATGCGTCAAACAGACCGGCATTGGTGTTACCAACGACTGTGTAAATCAGTTCCGCATCGGTGTCCTCGACATCGTCAAACGCAGCGAACAGATCGACGACGACCGGGGCCGCATCCTCGATTACATCTACATCTGCTATGCCCAGCGAGATTGGATTGCTGTTGCTATTGATGCTCAGGCTAAATGTCTGGCTGGCAGTATTATTTACGCTTTCGCCATCATCGGCAGTGAGCGTAAATACCTGGCTACCTGACTGATCGGCAATTGCCGTGACAGTGACCGTGCCGGTGGCAGGATCCAGAACTACATTCGCAAAACCAACACTCGCAGGACTGAGACTGTAAGTCACAATCTGCAGGGTTTCATCGCCAGGTATAGGACCTGGTGTCACAGTCACAACCCGGCTGCCGGAGAAGTCTTCGCTTTCGACGATATTGCCACTCAAGGAGAAAACCGGTGGATCGTTCACAGCGGTGACCGAAACATCGACGTTGTACAGCTCGCTGCTGGCAACACCGTCGTTGACGCTAACCGGGACGCTCAGTGTCCCGACAAAATTCAATACCGGGGTAATCGTGGTACCGACGACTGTGTAGTTGACACCGGGTTGCACGCTGAGCGTGAAATCGCCCGGGTAGCTGTCATCCGGGTCGGAAACAGAGATATCAGACAACGCCAATACGAGCGGCAGTTCCTCTGGCGTACTGAGCGGATCCTGACCGGTGATTACAGGTGTCACATTTCCAGCGTCGGGTGGATTGACAGTCAATGTAAATGTCGCTGATGCTGTATTGTTTTCTGCCTGTCCATCGTCGGCCGTCAGCGTAAACAGCTGCGTACCTGTTGCGGCTGCGACCGCGGTTATGCTGACTGTGCCTGTTGCCGGATCGAGCACAACGTTGGCAAACGCCACACTGGCTGGACTCAGACTGTAGGTGACAATCTGCGCGGCTTCGTCGGGTGGCACCGGCACTGGGATTGCCGCCACTGCGCGTAATCCAATGAAGTCCTGGTTTTCGACGATATCGCCGCTAACGACGAAAGCCGGCGGATTGTTGACCGGATTCACTGTCAAAGTGAATGGCTGCGAAGCAAAATTGGCAAACGCCTGCCCATCGTCGGCGATAATTGTGAATGTCTGGCTACCCCACTGGTCTGGCAATGCCGTAACAAACACCGTACCTGTGTTGGAGTCAATGGTGACGTCGGCAAAATCGGCGCCTGCCGGGTTGAGGCTGTAAGTAACCGTCTGGCTCAACTCGTCAACCGGTACCGGGTCAGGCGTGACGGTAACCAGGCGAGCCCCGGTGAAGTCTTCATCAACGGTGATGTCCCCGCTGATCGTAAAGGTCGGCGGGTCGTTGACACTGACGGTTACTGCCGCAGGCGATGTGATAATGGCGGTGTTGCTGAAACTGTCGACCGCCGTGACGGTAACAGTGTAAGCACCCTCGGAAAGCGCGGGCGCAATAATTCCGGCAGCCAGCGACCAGTTCATGCCGGCGACTACTGCGGCATAATCTGTGCCATTGATATTGATCGTAACGGTCGCACCAGGATCGTCAACAGTTCCACTCAACGCTGGCGAAGTATCCGTGGTGAAAATTGAATCAATAGTCACATTCGGCGCGGAACTGTCGATCACCAACTCGGTAGTAGTCGCGTCGGTTCCAATATTTCCGGCAGCATCGGCTGCCTGTACTGCCACGTCGTACACGCCGTCGACAAGATCAGGGCTGATGAGTCCGGCATCGAGGCGCCAGTAGTTACCATTGTTTGTCGCGTCGTAGGTAGTACCGGCAATCGTGACTTTGACTACCGCTGTGGGGTCGTTGATAAAGCCACCGAGAGCCGGACTCAGGTCACTCACTCGCTGCAGATCGACGGTAACGATCGGCGGTTGGGTGTCCGCGGGCGGGTCCACCGCCACACAGGCAGCGGCATTCCAGGTTACTAAAGGTGTAGCCGAGTACGCACTGAAATTGTTGTTGCGAAAACGCAGTATTTCCAGGTTCAGATCCAGGGCGTTGGTAATGGCGGAAGCCACCCCGTCGACGTTGACCTCAATCACGCCATCAAAATCATTACCGTCTAGCGTACATTCGGCCAGGTCCCTGACAATTGCACTGATGGACCTGCCATCAGGTGCCGCCAGCCCGAGCCCGGTAACAATTCGGTCCAGCGCATTGGCAGCTCCACCCAGCGCCATCGCATGCATGCGACCGGCATCGGGCAATAGGGGACTGGGCGATGCAGGATCCGCTGTCTCGGTCGTGGAAATATCAAAACCCCAGGCGGCAAGCGAGTCCGCCCGTGCCGTTGCGTATGCAGCTTCAAAGTCGCTGCCACCAGCGACATGTTGTGCGCGCAAATACAACGCATTCGTGTAGATGCTGGAAACCAGGAAATTTTCATCGCCCGGCAGCACTGCTGCCAGCGCATCGCCATCGTCGCGATCAATAGTCCGACTCGGTGTGGAGCGTGTTTCATCGTCATAACGGCCACCGCTGGCGACGACCAGTAGCGCCGGACGTGTCGACGGCAACGTCAGACCCCAGCGGCCCTGATCGTCCGTCGTGGTTGCCGCAATCGGAACCCCGACGCGATCGCCACCGGGGCCCAGCCGGTACAACTGCACCAGCGCACCACGCACCAGTCCCTTTGCCACTTGCCCAAGCACGTTCGGCGGCGATGGTGGTACCGGGCTGCTTGTCACATCGACGTTGACAGCCGCCATGTCGGTCCCGGTCGGATCCGATAGCATATAGAAAAATGTGTCGGGTCCCGTGTAACCGGCGACTGGTGTGTAGACCAGGAAGTCGTCCGTCATGTCGGCCGGGGTACCACCGTCGTCGATAGCAACGGCACCAAACGACGGCACTGTCACAGAGGCAATGCTCACCGCCGGGTGATCCAGTACGTTGATAACAACTGGTGTGCCCATTGGCGTAGAGACT
>JAOTXR010000248.1 GCA_029862285.1 Gammaproteobacteria bacterium | reverse complement strand
CGGTCCGAAGATGGCCGGCGAGGGCTGGCGAATGCTGGTCGAATCGCTGACCGTGGGTCGTTGTATCTCCCTGCCGTCGAATACCAGCGGCGGGGCACGCGCCGGGCTGGCTGCTACCGGTGCCTACGCGCGTATTCGTAACCAGTTCAACATGCCCATCGGTCGTTTCGATGGGATCCAGAAGGTCCTCGCGCGTATTGCCGGGCGCACTTACATCACCGAGGCGGGTCGGGTCATGACTGCCGGGGCGGTCGATCAAGGCGTAGCACCGGGTGTGCCGTCGGCGATACTCAAGTATCACGCGACGGAGATGTCACGACTGACCGGTGTCGACATCGTCGACATACATGGCGGCAAGGCTATTTGCCTGGGACCCAATAACTACGCTGGCCGCGGATATCAGGCTGCGCCGATCGCGGTAACTGTCGAGGGTGCCAACATACTTACGCGCAATATGATCATTTACGGTCAGGGCGCAGTCAGATGCCATCCCTATGTGCTCAAGGAGATGCAGGCAGCAGCCGATCCAAATCGCGAACGTGGGCTGGAACAGTTCGATCCCCTGTTGTTCAAACACATCGGTCACGCGTTATCGAACGCAGCCGTTTCGTTGACCATGGGTCTGTCGTTGTCGCGGCTTTCAAGCGTTCCGGTGGATGGCCCGACCAAGCATTTTTACCAGCACATCAATCGCTTCAGCGCCGGTTTCGCACTGTTGTCGGACGCCGCAATGTTAACGCTGGGTGGCGCCCTGAAACGCAAGGAAATGTTGTCGGCACGGTTGGGCGACGTTCTCAGTTACATGTATCTGGCTTCTGCGGTACTGAAGCGATTCGAAGACCAGGGACGACCGGCCGCCGATTTGCCAGTCGTCGAATGGGCCTGCCGGCATCTGCTCTACCAGGCGCAGGAACAAATGCATGGTGTACTGCGCAACCTGCCCAATCGGTGGGTCGCCACTGCGTTGCGACTGGTTATTTTCCCACTCGGCCGGCGTTATAACGCACCGGGAGATCGGCTCGAGAGCCGGGTAGCCGAGTTGTTTATTCGTCCAAGCGCAACCCGCACACGCCTGATCGGCAATACTTATCTATCCAATCCGCAGGTCAATCCGCTGGCACAGCTGGAAGACGCAATGGCCAAAGCCATCGAATTGGAGCCGATCGAGAAACGGCTGCGTCGCGCTATCAAGGACGGTGTCGTCGCGGAAAGTACTTTCGACCAGCAGATCGCGGATGCGGTCGCGGCCGACGTGGTGACGCAGGATGAGGCGGACAAGATCATCGCTCTGGACAAGATCGTCATGGAGATTATTGCCGTCGACGATTTCGACTCCGCCGAACTCGGCACCAAGGCCAAGTCATCGCACCGGCCCAAGCCGCACATCAAGGTCGCCAGTATCCATGGCGAAAACGAAGAGATGCCCCCGGCAACGGGCACGGATGCGCCAACGCATTGACGCCAGGCGGCAACCGGAAAAAAGGGGTCTGTGGGCCCCTTTTTTTGTGCCTGTGTTTTTCAGATAGCATAGGGCATTGCAACCCCGAGTGAGAAATGTCCGCCATTCCAAAAGCTGTCATTTACGAAGTCAGGCTCGAAGTCGATTCGCAGATCGTCGAGGAGTACGACGCCTGGCTGGCGGGCCACATCGACGAGATGCTGGCTTTCGACGGCTTCCTGTCGGCCGAGGTGCTGCGTACTTCTGACCGTGCCCCGGCGGGGGAGGGACGTTCAGTTCGCGTCGTGCAATATCGGGTCGCCAGCCGCGGCGATCTCGATCGGTACTTTGAAAAGCATGCGGCCCGGATGCGCGAACAGGGCATTGATCGTTTCGGTCAGCAATTCAATGCATCGCGTGAAATCTACGAAACCTCCGCCCCCCAGCCGTCCCTCCTTCGGGAAGGGCGAGGGCAAGACCGCATTTGTCAAAACTGCAAAAGAATGCTGGAAGGGCAGTACTGCGCACAGTGTGGCCAACGTGACAAGAACCAGATCATTTCGCTGTGGGAGCTGCTGCGCGACCTGGTCGGCGATGTATTCGAAGTCGATTCGCGCATTTGGCGCACATTACGACCGCTCCTCTTCAGACCCGGCCAGTTGACCAACGAATACCTTCGTGGACGGCGGGTGCATTACACACCGCCATTGCGACTGTACCTGATTACCAGCCTGATTTTTTTTCTCGTTGTGTTCTTCAATTCCACTACGAATCTCGACGGCGACTTGACGATCAATGGCGACGAAGACGAGGCAACTCAATCGGAGGACGCGGGTTCCGCGGAAACCCCGGAAGCCAGTCCGGATGCAACAGATCCGGAACCCGCAGACCGGGATCAGTGCCTCAATATTGAGATTGGAGATACCGGCTGGGCCAATGCGATCGAAGAGCGTGCTCAGCGCACCTGTCGCAGACTGACTGCGGAGGGTGGCGGCAGACAGTTTCTGAATAGCCTGGTCGATAACGTTCCGGGGATGATGTTCTTTTTCCTGCCGGCCATCGCACTGGTGATGGTTCTCTTATATCCCTTGTCACGCCGGTACTACGTAGAGCATCTGTTGTTCTTCGTTCACTTTCATTCGTTCTTTTTTGTTTTACTGACAATTACGGTTCTATTTTCACGCTTACCTGAGGCACTGCCAGGACAGGGGGTCGCTGGTGGCATACTGACGGCCGCTACGACAATTTATGTACCGATCTATCTTTTTGTCGCAATGCGGCGTGTTTATGGGCAATCCCGGTCCCTGACTGCGCTAAAATACATAACGCTTGGCATCGCGTATTTTGTCAGCCTGTTGTTCACTTTCGTGATCGTAGTGCTGTTTACCGCCTTGTCAGTCTGAAGTGAGCCGGAGTCGCGCATGAAGAAGTTGCCGATTGCCACTGCACTCTCAATCGCCGCTGTTGCCGCAGTGGCCCAGTTGCCTCTGGTGCTCGCCGATTTTCTGCATGTACCCCACGATCCAGCCGTGTGTTCCGAACAGATCAGCATCATCGTGGTGAAATGAGCGCCCACCGGCTGATCGCGCACGTAGACATGGATGCTTTCTATGCATCTGTCGAACAACGCGACAATCCAGAACTCCGCGGCAAGCCCGTCATCGTTGGTGGCATGAGCGATCGCGGCGTCGTTGCTGCCGCCAGTTACGAAGTACGACAGTTCGGCGTTCGCTCCGCCATGCCAGTGCGCGATGCCCTGCGACGCTGTCCGGATGCTATTTGTGTTCGGCCGAGAATGAAAGTCTACCGGGAAGTGTCCAGCCAGATCTTCAATGTGTTTCGTGAATTCAGTGCACTGGTTGAAGGTCTGTCACTGGATGAGGCCTTTATCGATATCAGTGAGCTGGCGCAATCCCGGACAGCCAATGAACTGGGCATGCACATCAAGCAACGCATACGCATGGAGACCGCGCTTACGGCATCCGTTGGCGTGGGACCGAACAAACTTGTGGCCAAGATCGCGTCTGATCTGGAAAAACCCGACGGTCTGTGTATCGTTTCGCGGCATCACGTCAACGAAATTCTGGATCCGCTACCGGTGCGCACGATCAGTGGCATCGGCCCGCAGACAACCAAGAGGCTTGCTAAGCTCGGAATACACACTATAGAGGAATTGCGACTCGCGTTACCGGACCAGCTACAACCGATTTTTGGCCGCAGCGCATTTAGAATTCAGCAACGGGCCAACGGCATTGACGACCGCGAGGTTATCGCGCACAGCGAGCGCAAGTCGATCTCAAGTGAGGAGACTTTCGACCGCGACATCAGTGACCGCGATATGCTGACCGAACAACTTGCAATACTGGCCGATAGCGTCGCGGCTTCGCTGCGCCGCAAGGAGCTGGTTGCCGGCGTAGTCAGCGTCAAGATACGCAGTGCCGAGTTTGTCACCCGCACCCGGCAGCAGAAACTGGCCCCACCGGGTAATGACAGCGGTGTTATCCGCAGACTGTCGCGGGATCTGCTCGATCAATGGCTATTGAACAACCCGGGCAAGAAACTCCGATTGCTCGGAGTCGGTGTCGCCGCATTACAACCTGCATTGCAATTGGGGCTGTTTCAGAAAGCCCCGGAGACGACTGAGCTGGACCAGGCGCTGGATCACATTCGCACCCGCTTCGGCGACGCCAGCATCCACCGCGGCAAAAAGGGACGGTA
>JAOTXR010000007.1 GCA_029862285.1 Gammaproteobacteria bacterium | reverse complement strand
GTAGCCGAGATCGACCTTTCCCTCGAAAATCAGATTGAATCGTGTGTCAGTCATTTTTGTGCCACGCTATTTGTGTCTTCCCCCGCCACCGCTGAACGGTGCTCATTTCCGATTGCGAACCTGCTGTTGCTGTATAGCAAAATTCCCTGGCGCGAGAATTGAAATGGGTCACACTCTTAGTAAGTCGCGACGTGCCAGGGGTAATGCCAGGGGGTCAGGTCTGCCCATTTCCCGTTTTGGCCACCAGCGCACCGCGGTACCTCAAAGAATAAAATGGGAAATGGGCAGACTTGATCCCTCAGCCCGAGAGCGATCCTCTGGTCACCACTCTTTTCAACGACCTATGTCGTTTCCAGGATTCACTCAAAAAGCCCTTGCGGTGATCTTGCGGGGATCAGCTGAAGCTCAGGCCGAAAAAACCCAAAGTTCGAGCGTCTTATCGGTTAGCATCCATGAACTTGGTCAGCTCTGCTGCCGGGTAAAGTGTCGTCATTCGTCCGATGCTGCTCACCACAGGCCGCCTCGGTAATCGATATGTTCAGCGCTTTCGTCCATCATAGTTCAATCGAATCGGGCAGCAAAAACGATGTCGTTCTTCAATGAACTCAAGCGTCGTAACGTTCTTCGTGTAGCAGCCGCCTACACTGTCGCTGCGTGGTTGCTTATTCAGGTCGCCGAAACAATTCTTCCGTTGTTCGGTTTCGAAGATGCCGCACGCATTGTTGTGATCGTGCTGTCAATTTTCTTTGTACCCACGGTTATCATAGCCTGGGTCTTCGAACTCACTCCGGAAGGCCTAAAACGCGATCACGAAGTCAATCGCTCTCAGTCCATCGCCCCACAGACCGGCAAGAAACTGGACCGAATCATCATGGTGGTTCTTGCCCTTGCTCTGGGCTATTTCGCGTTCGATAAATTTGTGTTGTCGGAATCGAGAGAGACTTCAATTGCCGAGGCTGCACGCGAAGAGGGCCGCAGCGAGGCGTTGGTCGCGTTCTACGGCGACACATCAATAGCCGTACTGCCATTTGTCAACATCAGTTCTGATAAGGAGCAGGAGTATTTCTCGGACGGGTTGTCAGAAGAACTGCTAAACCTGTTGGCCAAGATTCCCTCCTTACGTGTAATTGCCCGCATGTCTTCGTTTTCGTACAAGGGCAAGGATACGAACATCGCCGAAGTCTCCCAGGAGCTAAACGTCGACCATCTATTGTCAGGTTCTGTGCGCAAAGCCGGCGACAGGGTGCGCGTTACTGCAAAGCTGATTCGCGCCCATGACAGTTCGCACCTTTGGGCAGAAACCTATGAACGGACACTGGATGACATTTTTCAGATCCAGGACGAGATAGCCGCCGCGGTCGTGGCGCAGCTAAGGGTCAAATTGCTGGGCGAGGTTCCCACGTCGTCACAAACCGATTCGAGAGCCTACGCGATCTATCTGCAGGCGAGGGAGCTTGCTCGTCAAGGCAGCGCCGAGTCATACGAGCGATCCAATGCGTTGTACCAGCAAGCGCTGGTCATCGCGCCGGATTATGCGGCAGCCTGGGCTGGTCTTGCCGAGAATTATATTTCTCTCGCGAACAGAGCTCTGATCGACATCAATAAGGGCTATGCGCTGGCCCGCGAAGCCGCGAATAAAGCTCTGGCACTTGACCCGGACCATGCTTTGGCTCACGCCAGTCTCGGGCGGATGGCAATGGTTCATGATAATGATCTCGCGGGGGCGGCGCAGAATCTGGAGCGTGCACTTGAATTGGATCCGACAAATCCACAAATCACTCGTGCTGCCGCGACGTTGCTGATAAATCTCGTTCGGTTGGACGAGGCCATCGGGCTGCTGGAATACGCCGCCGCCCGCGATCCGATAAACGCCGATGTTCATGCCAATCTTGCTCTTGGCTATTTTTGTGCTGAACGCCCGGCCGACGCCATTGCCTCATACCGTATGGCGCTAGGCCTGACGCCAGATGCTGTCGGGCTGCGATCTTTCCTCGGCGCAGCGTTACTTCTGAACAAGGAACCGTCCGCCGGACTGGCAGCGATGGAGCAGGAAGGGTCCGAGGCGTGGCGTCTGATCGGCCTGGTCATGGCCCATCACGCGTTGGGGCAGTCGGCTGAATCTGATGCGACGCTCGTCGAATTCATCGATAAATACGGAGAGGAATGGCCCTACAATATTTCTTATGTGCTGGCGTTTCGCGGTGAGGCCGATCGTGCCTTCGAGTGGTTGGACAAGGCAAAGCAATACAATGACCCGGGCCTGTCAGAAATTGCGTCGGCGCCCGAGTTCGCCGTTGTATGGCCAGACCCGCGATGGCTACCGTTTCTGGAGAGCATCGGTAAGGCACCAAAGCAACTGGCGGCCGTCGAGTTCCAAGTTACACGCCCTGTTCGGGGACAGTGACCTAAACCTTGGGAGGTTAGGGTCACTGTCCCCTTAATTAACGAGAAGGATGCGATGGACGATCTGCGCGCCCTCCATTCCCGGATCCTCGGCCGGAAACCGGTGGTGGCTGACCTGCCCGACACCTTGCAGTATGTTGCCAACGCCAGCAGCAAGGATGAAGAAGACCCGGCCTTGCGCTGGTTCCGCGACAAACTGTCCAGTGACGACTGGGACCGCATTGAGGCGGCCCGGGACGAAGAAAAACGGCGGGAGAAAGAAAAGGCCGAGGCAGCCGCATTGTGCCGGCGCGGAGACGAGGCGGGCCTGCGGTCAATGTATCCGGGACATGCCAGTATTACGACATGGTTGTGTCGCCGCCGGCGTTCGAGGAGCGTCCGATGGAACTCGCCAGCATGTCGTCGTTTGGCTGCAGACAGTTGGCCGCGGCGGTCCGGCGCATCAATCAACGCGGCAATGCCATGCTGCTATGGGACGAGCAGGAAGACATCATCCGTGACGGGCGTATCAAGCAGCACAGGTTGACTCATAGCGAAGACTGCCAGTCGTGCGGAAGCAGCGTCAATGTAGAAGTACGCACCAGTCAAACAGACTACGTTTGCCCGTATTGCGGTGGCGGACTGGACTGCAGCCGAATCAATCCATTGCTCGATAGTCTAAAAATTCGTGAAGAGCATGACCGGCCTCCGCGGCAAATGAAGGGCTACCAGTCCGGCAGAAATTTCAGCTTGACAATCTTCATACTGTTGCTGGTGTTATTCTGGCCGGTAGCTATTCTCTATGCGCTAAAAATGAACAGCAATTAAGATGCACCGCACATTGTTTATTCGGGGACAGTGACCTAATCTCGGAGAGCATAGGGTCACTGCCCCCTTGAGCCTTATTTGCTCTTTACTTGATGTTTTGGCAGTTTTGATTCGCGGAATATCGATCAATACAGTCACAAGTCATGGGTAGTTTATGAACAAGGCATCTGCGCTTGCGGCACTGGCCGCTGAATTATTTCTGCTTCAGGGCTGCGATCGGGGACCAATAGTCAAGGAAGAAGTCGTAGCCGCGGCAGTGGCGCAGCCCAATGTCGTGGAGATTCGCGCGGTTGGTATGACCTTTGAAGGCTCATCGGAAATTCCTTCTGGCTGGACAACATTCAGATTCGTCAATTCCTCAAGCATGATCCACTTCGCAATGATTGATGTACCGCCGGAAGGCGTCACTGCGCAGATCTTCACGGACACTGTCGCACAGTATTTCCAGGACGCGATGGACGGCATGAACGCAGGCGACGAGGAGGCGGTCAAAGCGGCGTTTGCCAAGTTCCCGGCCTGGATTGGCGAACTGAAGCGCCATGGGGGACCGGGCTTTTTGTCACCCGGACTGGTAGGCGAAACCACGGTTTATCTGGAGCCCGGCAATTACGCATTCGAGTGCTACGTGAAGACAAACGGAATTTTCCATACTACGAGTCCCGGCGACGGAAAACTTGGCATGATGCTCGAGTTCGCGGTGACGGAAGAAAAGACTGATGCACCGGAGCCCACTGCCAACGCGACCCTTGCGGTGAGCAATTCGGGGATGGAGATTGTGAACGGTGCGCTCGAAGCGGGGGCGAACACGATCCGCGTGAATTTTGTTGAACAACAAGCGCTACCATCTTTTGTCGGCAATGACGTTCATATCATGAGAGTCGAGAACGACGAGAGCATCAGTCAGGCAAGTGCCTGGCTCGACTGGCGTGCCAAGGATGGCCTGGAAGACCCGAGCCCCGTGATCTTTCTCGGCGGTATTAACGACATGCCGGAGGGGTCGCATGCCTATTTCACGGTGGACCTCCGGGCCGGCAATTATGCCTTTATTGCCGAAGTCCCCAGTCCGCAGGAAGCCGGATTCGTTCTCCCGTTCACGGTCAGGTTGCGGGGACAGTGACCTTAATTGCAGCAGGATTGTCTTGGGAACAGTGATTGTAATGGCACTGACGCAAGATCGATCGAGTGCCTGCTGCGGCGAATCTACTTCATCTGACCCTTAATTCTGGCGAGCCCCGATTCGATATCTGGATCGTTTGGGTACGACGCATTAGCGAGAAAATAGACAAAATATCCTGGTTGAACCAGTCCATCCTCCACCAGTTTATCGGCCATGGCCAATAGGTCCGGTATCACTTTCTTGTGATTGCGGATTCTGCCATCGCTCATGTAGCGTTGAAAAAGGAGCAGGGCATTTTGATTCTTGCCCTGGCGAAACTGCTCGTTGATCTGCATTGCAAGACTACCAGGCACTTTGTAGCGCAAAGCTGCATCGAGCACCGGATCGAAGCCGTTGAAGTAGTCAGAAGACGAGATCGGTGCTGAGAGATGTGGGTTAATCGCCGCACGGAAGTCATTGGTCAGCCAGCTGTGCCAGTAGATAGTGGAAACGCGAAGTGTAAGCCCGCTGTTTTCGAGCACGATGCGTCTGCCGTCTCCAAAGTGGCTGGGCTTCGCACCGCTTGGTTCGCCAACGAACATCGCGTAGGTCAATTCCTCAAATTTGTGCATGAAAAATTGCGCGGCTGAAAACGTAGTTCGGCCGACCAAAACATACAATCGCCCATACTCGTTGAACTCGCTACTTCCCAGACCTGTAACGAATGACGTCACCCAGGCGCCGACCCCGCCGAAGTTATGGCGAAGATCGATCACGTATCGCGAAACACCGGCCTTTCGCGCAGCTTCAAGCGTCTCGGCAACAAAATCGCCGTAAGGGGTGGCCGGGTTTTCCTCAAACTCATTGACCTGGACATAGATAGCATCGCTGTCCGACAAAATCTCGTACCAGCGGTATTCACTGCGTCTGGCAAGCCATAGCGGTAGCGATGGGGGTGCGTCACTGACAAAGGACTGTTTCGGATCGTTCAAAGTCTGCAGCGCCGTAGTCAATTCATGCCCGGTGTGGTCGACAGTCGTCAGTTCTATGAGTTCACTCGAGGCACTGATTCCGAGAATATGGATTACGTCCGGTAGCGCCAACCGGTCGGGCGCCATAAGTTTGGCCCGACTCTCGTTTTCGAAGAAACTGACTAACTTTGACGCCTCAATAGCTTCGTCGACTGGCGTTTCATCGAATGAAAGAACCTTCTGCCCAATCAGGTCGCGATGGCGCGGCGTTGCCGCTACGACGAAAAGTCCATCGCTGAACAACTGGAAGCGAACTGGGGATTGTCGAAACTTTAGCGAGTCGAATTTTGGAGGCTTCGTGCCGGAATGCCCGAGTTCGGCGGGCAGAGCCAGTTCGGGATACAAGCGCGGAATATGTAGCCGGGTATGGCCGTCGCCCAGCCTGGCGACGATTTCGGCCATTCGGACAATGATCTCACGCTCCGACAACTCAGGGATCTGCGACTCCAGCTGCTCGACTGCCGCATTGAATTCCACTTCTGGCAATACATGAAACGGCTTGAAGTGGATTGTCTTGATCGACGTCGCAAGCTGTTGCAAATCTGCTGTCCATTGTTGATCAGATATCGTCCTCGCCTCATTCGAGGCGCCGTGACAAGTCATTGTTGCAATCAGCAACATAAGTGTCGGCACAGCAATTTCCATTACTTCCATTCCAGACTCCGAGTTAGAGCGAAGGCCCAGGGCTCACACGCCCAATGATACTGATCATGCACCCGTCACATCGTTAGATGCACCGCGCGTTGAAAACGTTTAATCGGATTTGTTTGGGGACAGTGCCCCTGTCCTGGAGAGGTTAGGGTCACTGTCCCCTTGCGGGGATCGGTTATGCACCGTTATGCACGGTCAGCACTTTTGCGCCGGACACCCGGATTTATTCCACACAAACAATAAGCTGCGCACTACTGGATAAGTACTAATACCGCGTGGATGGTGTTGGGTGTATGAATGGATACTAGGAGGTTGTGCACTCGGTTTGCCGCATTCGTACGGTGGCCGGGGCCCTGGGACGCAACTAATCCTCGTGGACTCCGGTATCAAGCCGGGTCAACCAACCCCCTGCTTGTAGGTGCAGGTGCCTTCAGGGCACAAGGGGAAATTATGAAGTCTCTGTTTTACACTTTGCTATGTACTGCAACCATTGGGCTGCTCGCGATAGCTCAACCCACGTTTGCGCAGACGCCTGACGGGGACACGCCCGCCAACGAAGGCATTTGTGAGACGTGGGGTCTTGAAGGGAAAGTCCGGGGACTCTGCAATGCTTTCTGCGAGGCTATGGACTGTGACGATTCCGACCCGCAGGCTACTGATCAGGCATGTAATCGTGTCCTTTCCAAAATCTACGACGCACTCCCGACGGGTACAGATTTCCCGACCTGCCGGGACGTGGATAGTGATGGCGTACCAAACGGTCTCGACAATTGTCCGGACGATGCGAATCCCGACCAGGCGGACTCAAATGGCGACGGCGTTGGGGACGCGTGCGACATCGGTTGCCCGTGCTTCACGAGCGAAGATGCCAGGGGAATAATCGGACTCATGTACGATCAAGATGCGACCCACTGGAATTGTGTTCACACTGCCACGCCCAGTTGGTTCGTGTGGGCTGGGACCACAATTGCGCCACAAAAATATTTGGAAGCAATAACAAACAATCAGCCAAACCGAGGTCCGGTCTGCGGTTATAGGGATGACCCTCAACAAAACACCGAGATTATGCCAATCTCCGAAGCAGAAATGTTTAACTGTGCCGCTCTCCTGGTGCAAGCAGATCAAGATCTTGATACCGGGGGTCGCTGCGATTTGAATGTGCAGTAACTGCTATTCAACTCAATTTCAATACGACCTGGGGCCGCCACCGCGCGGCCCCAGTGGCCGGTTTTCGGGCTGCAAGCGTTGGGCAAAGTTGGTGGTAATGCAGGTCTGTTGTGATAAATCGAAAGGGTATTGACGTGGTTGATAAGCGGACTTCGTGGCTGTCCGAGCTGGGGCGCAGGGGCGTCTTTCACGTCGCGGGCCTTTACGCGGTCGGGGCATGGATCCTCGTGCAGGTGGCAGACACGATAGCCGGACCATTCCCGCTTCCCGATCACGCCTTGCGACTGATCTGGATCGCCATCGCGTTCGGGTTCCCGATCGCGTTGATCTTCGGCTGGCGTTACGACATTACACGTGACGGTATCGTTCGAACAGACCCTCGGGCGGGCGACGGCGAACACCTGTCGCTGCGCCGTTCGGATTTCGGCATAATCACAGCACTGGGACTGGTAGCGGTGGCGATCATCGGGGTCACGAGCGTCGAGGTCGTTGATGCAATCAGGCAAGAACAGGCTGTCGTCGATCCCATACAACCCTCTGTCCGTCCCGCGCCGAACTCAATCGCGGTGTTGCCGTTCGAGACCTGCAAGGCCAATCCTTCGGACGAGATGCTGCCCGCTGCGCTGGCAGCGGAATTGATCAGCTGGCTGGCGGATGTTCCAGAGCTCAAGGTCGTCGCGCGGGCTTCGTCTTTTGCGTTTCAGGGTTCTGGCTATGAAATTCAGCAGATCACGAGTCCGCTGCAAGTCGCAAATGTGCTCATGGGTGTGCTCTGTCGGGACACGGACTCATTGCGGCTGGATGTGGAGCTCGTCGATCCGGACGGCTTTGTGATTGCTGGCGCGAGTTTCCGCCAGGCAGATGATCCCGGTTTGCCACAGGTCGCCACGCTGACCGCTGCGGTGGCCGGCTGGGTCAGCGGGGAGCTGGGTGTCACAAGTCCGCCCGTGATTGCTCGTGCCTGTGACGACCTCGATGCCCATCAACAGTTCATTATTGGACGCGAGTATATGACCCGGGGCGAGGTAGACGAGGCGTCCCGGGCTTTTGAACATGCTCTCGTGCGTGAGCCGGATTGCAGCGATGCGCGTGCGGGTCTGGCCCTGGCGAAAATCGCATGGCAAGACGCTGACCCGATCGGCTTTCCCGGTATTCTCGAGGATCAAGAGAGCGCCGTTCGTACTGCGGTCGAACAGGCGCCCGAGTCGGACTATGCAGCATCGGCCTTCGTCGCGATTTTGCAAATGCGCGGGAAAGACGATGAGGCCGAGCAGGTCTTGCGTGATGCTTTGTTGCGTTTGCCGCGCTCGGCGTTGTTGCATCATCAGTTGGCAACGCTGCTTGAGACCCGGGAACAGTATGCCGAGGCCGAGGCTGCTGCGCGGCGCGCATTGGCTCTGGATCCGACGCTGGAGGAAGCCTGGAGCACACTGGCTTCCATTGTCGGCGCTCAGTACGGCAGTGTGGAGAATGTCCGTGTCTCCGAGGAAGCTATCGCGCGGGATCCGGTTAACCTGCATCATCTCCAGCGTCTCGCATGGGTCTATTACGGGCAAGGTAGTTACCACGATGCAATGCGTGTCTTCGAGAGGATTCGCGCGCTGCCTGAATTTCCACCGGTCGTCTGGCGGTCGGAGTTCATGATCGCCTGGTTGACTGGCCGGCTCGATAAGGCGACGGAACTCGCACTCGATATGCTGGAGAACGGTGGGGAAGATCTCAACGTCGATATCGTGCGTTGGCATCTCTGCGTTGCCGGCGGAGTTGTTCTGGGACAGCTGGGACTGCATGACGAAATGAACCGATGGATGGCGCACATGGACAAGATTGCCGTTGGTAACCACGGCCATTTCATGTTCAATATCCAACGGCTGCAAAACCTGGGTGAGTGGGACGCTGCCGCCCAAGTGGCGAGGGCATGGTTGGAGAGTCTCGGGCCCGGCTGGACGGACACCACCCAGGCGCGATCGGTCATCCCATGGACGTTGGTTAATGCGGCTCAGTATCAGGCCGTAATAGACCTGGTCGAGCCCGTGCTCGAGTCGGATGCGGATCTGCGCACCTTCCGAGGCAGCATGGAGGAGCCCCTGGCGATTGCCTACAAGGGCTTGCGTCGCGACGAGGAGGCGGCGGCAATTATCGAGAGGCTGGTTGCCGACATCCCCGAGCGCGAAGAGGCCATAATCAAAGACGGTTGGCGCGAGGTCCAGGGTCTCGCTGACCTAAGTCACCTTTACGTTTTGGCGGGTCGTTACGAAGATGCGTTCAATATGGGGCAGATGGCCATAGACAATCACTACAGGTTACGCATTGTGCCCAATCTGCTGGATCGCTGGGCGGATCCGTACGCGCCATTCCTTGACGATCCCCGTGTCGTAGAGCAGATACGAACTATGCACGACGACCTCGACCGCCAAGCCGAGCGAGTCAAAAAAATGTTCGCCGGACGCGATCTGGATGCATTATTCAGACCGATGTATGACGAGCCTGAACGGAGCGGTGGCGTTCGGTAGCACCACTCCAGCGTGTCGAACTCGACAACCCCCGGCGCTCTCAGCCAGCTTTGAACGCGATACCGGCAATCGTCGCAATACTCGAGCGCGAAGGCGTTACCCGACCGACTCCCACCGTGCCACCGTTCCGGTGCCCACCCCCCGCGGGGTCAGACCCCAAATAATCCCCGGATTTGAAGCGAAAAGACGCTGTTTGGGTGGGCGTCGCCTAATTCAGTTCTCTAAGGAAGGAGACGATCCATGTCTCGGCTGATGCGCCAATCGATACCGGGTGCGGTCTGGCACATTACTGCGTTTCTGCTCAAAGGGCGACAAAGTCGCGGTTCGCGAATCGCATATTCCTTACGCGACTGAAAATCGCCTGTTTCGGTTCTCTAATGCACTCAGCCCGTCTTCAATCGCCGGGAAAGTGTTTTCAGTCAGCAACTTGTCGGGGTCTGACCGCTGCTCCAGTATCCTGCGTCGCCAGCCTGTCGAAGTGAGTAACTCTATTTCTTCCATTCTCTTTGGAATGGTAAAGGGCTTCATCGGCCTGCTCGATCAGGAATTCGGTGATACCGGCGACGTCAAGCGGTTCATCGTGTCGAAATCTCAGCGTGGCGGCGCCTATGCTTATCGTAACTTGGCGATCCAAACCTGACAGGCCTTCGATAGCCTGCCGGATATTGTTTGCTGCCGCGATAGCCTCATCCTCGTCGGTTTCGGCAAGCACGATAGCGAATTCCTCGCCACCGTAGCGTGCCACAAAATCCTCACCTCTGGTTTCATCACGCAACGTTTTCGCGACCAGCTTCAGGGCTTTATCACCAGCAACATGCCCGAGATCGTCGTTGTATTGTTTGAAACGATCTACATCGGCCATCAGGACGGACATCGGGCGTTCCTTCCTACGAGACGACTTCAGCACCATCTCCAGGTGAGCGATCAGGCTGCGCCGATTGGCGACACCGGTCAGGCTATCGGTAGTCGCTTGCTCGGATAGTAGTTTGTTCGCATTTTCGAGTTGTCGGGCCTGCTCCAGAATCGTGTTCTCGGCTTTCTTTCGCTCAGTCAAATCGACAACCGAGCAGAGAGTTACGACGCCATCGGCTGTTGTGATCGGATTCAGGCGAACTTCAACGGGAAAGGTGGTCCCGTTTTTATGCTGGGCCAGGAGATCGAGGCCACCCATTCGGCGTGTAGAAGCGTTCGCACCATATTCTTTTCTGTGCGCTGGATGGTCATGCCTTGCCTGTGCCGGCACTAGAATTTCTATTGGTTGGCCAAGGAGTTCTCCCGAAGAATAGCCGAACAGGTTCTCACCTTCATCATTGACATGTACGATCAAACCCTCTTCATTCACCATGATCATCGCCGCCGGGGAGGCTTCTATTCCCAGGCGGAAGCGTTCCTCCATTTTTTTTCGCTCGGTCAAGTCGCTGAAAATGACCACGGCCCCGACGAGTTTGTCGTCGTGGCGCATGGGTGTGCTGGTATATTCAACAGGAAGGCTTGTACCGTTTTTCCGCCACAGGACTTCGTCTGTGACCCGATGCACCTGACCATCGGTGAATGCCGCATACATCGGGCATTGTTCGCGGTGATAGACAGTGCCGTCGGGATAGCTATGGTGGATGAGCGCATGCAGGGGTTGTCCGAGGAGTTCGGACTCCTCGTAACCCAGCAATTGGCAGACGGCATCGTTGACAAAAGTCGTTTTCCCATCCAAGTCCAGGCCATAGATTCCCTCACCGACAGATTTTAGAAGAAGACGGTTCCTCTGCTCTGACTTGGCCAAGGCTGCCATCGCCCTGTTGCGTTCAACCATTTCGCGTTTCAGTTTCGCTGTTCGCTCCGAAACCAGCCGCGTCAGTCTCCAGGACTGCTGACGCAGATTGTTAAACACGATGCCAATGACTATGGCAATGCCGAGACCAACCATCACATATGCAATCGAAGTTTTTCGCAATTCAGAGTTGGTATGGGCGATGATGCTGGTCAGTGGCAGATTGATCTCGAGCACGCCACGGACATCGCCCACCTGCCAGTCTGTTTTCGGTGACAATGGGTGAGTGTTGTGACAGTCGACACATTCCGCTCTCATTACATCAGCCGTCGCGTATCGAAGTATTGCTTCATTGTCCTGCTTTACAAATCTATAGAATGCTTCGTCCGGATTCTCGGAGAGGAAATCCCAGGCGTCCAGATCGAAGGCTGAACCTACACTACGAGCCCTGTGTGGATAAGGATATGGGCTGTACAGACGTGATCTGGCTCCGGATTCTTGCTCGCCGATACGCTCGCCCAGCATCATGCTCAACGTTGCGGGCAAAGGTATTGTGTCGGAGCGAGTCAGATAGTCGTGTGAAATTTCGAGTCCGCCCGCGCGAGCCCTTTCGACAACCTCTGACGTGTAGAGCGTGCGAAATTGCGTCAACGCTACTGAATAAAGTCTCGCAGTCTCCAGCGCGTTGGATCTAATCAGTCCCGACTGTAGCTGAATTATGTGCCAGATCATGGTTGACACAATTATTCCGAATACGAGCGTCAGGACCAGAATGATTTTCAAATGTTTCATGTTCGATAAAGGGCGGTGACTCTGTTCTTCTCCCACAGCTAGCTACTGACCGCGAGGTGTCAGAATCAGCAGACACGCCGAGCGGGCAAGCTATCGAGAGCGGAGCCAGAGATAGCTCGACTTATCTATTCATATCGGCGTGAGCTGGCAGGACTGAACGACGACCTGATTGGGCGTAACGGTGATTGCCTGGTCCGGAACGCAGGTTGAACCGTCTGGATTGGGAGACCCCGGCTCAAATGGGCGGTAAATGATTATGTTAGATCGTCGTTTCGGGCGATCGCGAGATCCCTGACGACGGCAGCAACGTCGTGGCCGTTGGCTCGACCGTGGATATCACTGTCCCCGAATCGCCGGAGTTACGGTCACTGTCCCCTTTCCACCATGATGCTATTTGGCGGGTTGGGTGCTGAGTTTCGTTACCCAGTACTCGGTGTCCGGCTCCGGAAACGTATTGCACCGGGCATTATTGACGTACAACGAAGGCCCGAAAATCGCGCCGCTCGCGATGCCGTCCATGTCGGGATCGGTTATCGTTCCCACGATCTCCCCGGTGAGCAGATCGTCACTTAGTTCAATCACCCTGACCTCGTCGGGGAGACCCAGGAAGCTCAACGGGTGCAGGCTATAGACAGTGCGGCCCTGGATTGCCAGCCCATCCGGAAAAACAGGAAGACCCTCGGTAATGAGAGTCACGTCGCCGGTGGCTACGTCCAACCGCCCTGATGAGCTAGCATGGCTCATCTGTGTTTCTGACTTACCCGTTAAGTGTAGTAGCGTTTTTGAGCTTCGCCAGTAATTCTGTTGGGGACAGTGACCATAACTCCAGCAAACGCCCGCTTTAGCTGAGGGCATCAAGCCCATTGGTGCGCCATCCTAAATCTCACACTTGTTGTTCGGGGACAGTGACCCAATCCTGGAGAGTTAGGGTCACTGTCCCCCGAATCCACCTGAGCCAGGTTGTGGGGCATACAAACCTACCGGCGAAAACGAGCATCTAAGAACCGATTCCCTTGTGGATGGGTCAGCTCCTTTTGACCGGTAAGGGAAGGAGTTAACGCGTTTTGGTTGTTTGTGGCTTATAATTCCGGCGAATGCACCATTTTTTCTCAGAACTTCAACGCCGGAACGTCCTGCGCGTTGCTGCCGCCTACGCTCTAGTCGCTTGGATCATCATCGAGGCGGGCTCTGTGCTGCTGCCAACTTTCGGGGCGTCGGCAAGTGCATTTCAAGTTTATGTGGTTGTCGTGGTTCTGGGATTCATAGTCTCGCTGGTATTCGCGTGGATCTTCGAGATCACGCCGGATGGCGTTCGGCTCGACCGGAACCTGGACCGAAAGTCACCCCGGAAAGCAGGGCGGGTCATGAACTACGCGATTATGGGCCTGTTGGTTGTGGCCCTGGTCGTGTCGATGACGTTCAACGTGGCGGACCTGCGTACTGATGCCCCATTGACGGCTTTCGCTCAACCGACGATGCGCGACTCAATTGCCGTTTTGCCTTTCACCAGCCGCAGTACTGACGCGGAGAACGCGTTGTTCGCTGACGGGATCCATGACGATCTTTTGACCAAGCTCGCGAATACGGGCGGGCTGAAGGTGATTTCCCGCACGTCTGTACTCGAGTATCGGGACACCACAAAGAACCTGCGGCAAATCGGTGAAGAGCTCGGCGTAGATGCTGTGCTTGAAGGTGCGGTTCAAAAGATGGGTGATAACGTGAGAATCAACGTGCAGTTGATCGATGCAAAGACCGACGAGCATTTGTGGGCGAAAACCTACGACCGGCAACTCACGGTGCAGAATATTTTTTCTATTCAAAGTGAAATTTCGGAAGCAATTACGGTAGCGTTGGAGACAACCTTGATTGCGAGCGAGCCGATGGCCGCCGTGAATATTCCGACCAAGGACATTCGCGCATACAGTCTTTATGTGTCCGGGCGCGACAATTTGTATTTGCGTCGACTTGAAACGACGCAGGCGGCTCGTGAGCAATTCGAGCAGGCAATCGCTCTCGATTCTGACTATGCCGAAGCCTACGTTGGCCTCGCAGAAAGTGTGCTCCTGTTACAAATTAATCATGCGGCGTTGCCCACGGACGAAGCGTTCCGGCTGGCCCAGGAGAATCTGGATATTGCGCTTGCTCTCGGTCCGGAAATTGCCGATGCATACGCCACCCTTGGTCTGATGAAAACCAATATTTGGTCGCAGACTCGGGTCGGCGAGGAAAGACTGGAGGCGGAAGCAGCATTTGAGCGCGCGATTTCGTTGAATCCCAATCACGCTCAGGCGTACATGTGGTTCGCCTCACTCAGAGCCGAGGAGCAGCGGCTCGAAGACGCCATTGCCTACTATCATCGTTCCATGCAACTCGATCCATTGGGTCGAATTCCGTCGTCAAATCTACCGACATTGTATGCACGACTGGGGCAGAACAATGTGGCGTTGAAGTTGTGGCTCGACGCGATCCAGGTGCATCCGGAATGGCCAACACTGTATGGATACATTGCGACTCATCTCATGGGGATGGGTCGACTAGATGAAGCCATGGCGTGGACCAGGGCAGCGCAGGCGCTCAGCACGGATCCGACCGTCGGCAATAACCTTACTCTGGGAATTTATCTGCAATTTGGTCAGCTCGATAAAGCACGTGCATTGCTGACCGATATGCCCGCAGATAATCCGATGGCGCCGTTTGCGAAGGGATTCAGAAGCTTGATTGACGGCAACTTCGGCGCCGCACACGAATTCTTCTCCTATAACAACCATAACAGCGATCAAGAACCGAAATTCATGCTGGAGATTGCCGCTGATGCCGCACTGCTGGCCGGCGATCTAACCAAGGCACGTGAATACACACTGAAAGAAGAGCCGTTGTTGGATAACGACGGTGACTTGCCGATTGACCCGGTAACGGTTCGCAAGGTGGTGAAACTCGCCTACATACATCAGCAGACTGGGGATACAAAGCGTGCCGATGAACTATTGAATGCGGCACTTGCCGTAGCCCAGGCAATGCCGCGACAGGGCATGTTTGGTCACGGGATTCTGGATGTGCAGATCTATGCGCTGCTGGGCCGCAGAGACGACGCGTTTCTGGCATTAAACCAGGC
>JAOTXR010000247.1 GCA_029862285.1 Gammaproteobacteria bacterium | reverse complement strand
TGCTGATCTTTTCGTCGCGAAAATGCAGGGGGTGGCAGCATGAAGGCTTTTCCCTGGTTGTTAAGACGCGAACTGTGGGAGCACCGGTCAATTTACCTGGTGCCGCTGATCTTCCTGAGTTTGTTGGTCGTTATGTACACGTGGGGACTGTTGTCACACGGCCCTGGCGGCATGATGAAGATAGAAATTGATGGTGGCGGCGCGATTGATTTGCAACAGTTGCTTGAGGAAGAGCCCGAGGCGCGGACCGCGATGAAGCTGGCGGCCGGTGGCCTGCCATTTATCGTACCCACAGCGCTACTCAACATCGCGATGCTGTTTGTCTGGTTCTTCTACCTAACCGACACACTCTATGCAGAACGCAAGGATCGTAGCGTGTCGTTTTGGAAGTCACTCCCGGTGGACGACACAACAACCGTACTATCGAAGCTATTTACGGCCATGGCTGTCATACCGGCGATCACATTTGCTGGCGTCCTGGTCGCCGCCGTTGGCATGACCCTGGCCAACACGGTGTTTGCGTGGACGATAGGCCAGAGTGCCTGGCAACTGATCTGGTCGCAGTTACCGTTCATTTCTGCACCCGCGACCCTGCTGTATGCGTTTGCAGTCCAGTCACTCTGGTACGCGCCGGTATTTGCCTGGTTGTTGCTGGCATCGGCCTGGGCACGCCGTGCGCCGGCACTATGGGCGTTGTTACCGCCAGCTGGTATCGCGCTGATAGAGGGCGCAACACTACACAGCTCGAATTTTGCGGAGTTAATTGGAAAACGGCTGACGCCAATTGTGCCGACCGCTTATCGCGACGAAGACATTGAACCGATCCTGGACAAGATGCATTACAGTGGCGACGAGATTGAATGGTCCGAGGCGTTTGGTTCCTTGATTGATCCGCAGTCTTTTCTTGCGGAACCGGGCATGTGGGTCGGGCTGGTATTCGCTACCGTTTTTGTAGCCGGTGCGATCTGGTTGCGCCGTTATCGAGACGATTCTTAGGAGCATCCCGATGTCACGCTGGATTTCGCTGTTGGTAATTGCTGCGTTGGTGGTGGTCGGCGTAAGCGGTGGAGACGAGGTGGTCGCGGATGAACCCGAGACCTTACTGATTATTGTTCTTGACGACGCCGACGAGTCATAGGAGATAAAGGGTAATGACTCGCTGGCTTGCCTTGTTGATTATCGGTGCCCTGGTGGTTTTCGGAGTGAACGGATGCGTTCTAGTGGTCGCCGATGAAAACGTCGCACAGGAAGTTCGGGAGGACAAACACCGGTCACGTCTGGCACGGGATATCGCTCGCGACATCGACGGCGACGAATCGCTGATGGATAGCGATATCAGCGTACGCGAACACGATGGTGTAGTAACGCTTCGTGGCGAAGTCGACAGACTCAGTTCGCTGCAACACGCCATCGATATCGTAGCCCGCCATCCGGATGTCGAGACGGTCATTTCCCACCTGACTGTAGAGGTCGAGTTCTAGTCTCCAGCCCTGAGGTTTCGGCTTGTCCTGGCGTCTGGTAGTTAGTTTCTGTTAATCGGGCCGATTAACTGACCAATTGTGCGATTGCGCCACCGAGCGTGATGTAAAAATCAAAGAACCGTCCTTCTTGAATACTGTCGTGGTTTTTACGGCATTGGCGCGGTGGTCAGGCGCCAGATGCCGATATGTCGTTGCCTTCGACAATACGGATGCCATCGAAATCTGCCCGATCCAGCCCGATCATTGCGCTGGCCACGACATCAGCGTCGACACCACGGTACTTGGACAGATTGCCGATCAATAGCGGATTAACAATGTGTGCGGCGAACTTGCCCAGTTGCTCGGTGGGGCGTAGACGTTCCCGGGCGCCCAGCAGCAACGAGGGGCGGACGATACCGCATTTCTTGTAGTTCAGGCGCGTGACAGCATGTTCCATCTCACCCTTGGTGCGGAGATAGAGATTTTTCGATTCACGATCTGCACCCACCGAAGAAATCACGATCAATGTATCCGCGCCGGCTGCAGCGGCACTTGTTGCAGTGTTAACGACCAGTTCGAAATCGATCGAGTGAAACGCCGCTGGTGAGCCGGCATCCTTGATTGTCGTACCCAGGCAGCAAAAGAGTACATTGGTTGGCGGCACTTCGAGATCAGGCTCCCAAAAATCAGTCACATGGTGTACTGCGCGTTCGTGCTCGACGTTTGGTACCCGCCGGCCCAGCGTGTTGATGCGATCATAGGCGTCATCGTCGAGCAGCCGGCCAAGCAGCCGTTTGCCGACCAGCCCGGTTGCACCCACGAGTAACGCGCGTCTTTTTGAACTCATTGGACTATTAACTCACGTTTTCCCGCGGCCGTCATGCGCTTGATTTGTGCTTCGCGACGCAGGGCGTCGCTACGGTTCTCAGCTCGCTCTGTATAGACCAGTTTAACCGGCCGGCGGGAACGAGTGTAACGTGCGCCGGTGCCAGAGTTGTGCACGACAAGTCTCTTGTCTGGATCGGTGCTGATGCCGGTATAAAGAGAGTGGTCCGAACACTTCACAATGTAGACGTACCAGCCACGTATCGTATCGCTGCTCATGGATGAGGTTGTATCATCGCCAGTCGATGTGAGCCAGCAGTCGGCCGTGTTAGGGTGACTGTGGCCCATTCCGCGGATGCCACGAATGACGAAGTTTCGATTCACGACGATCACCGCTGTTGTGATCGCCAACATGATCGGCACCGGGGTTTTTACCAGTCTGGGCTTCCAGTTGTTGGACATCAGCTCTGGTTTCGTATTGTTGCTGCTGTGGGCTGTCGGTGGTCTCGCTGCATTGTGCGGTGCAATGAGTTACGCAGAGCTCGGCGCGGCGTTGCCGCGATCGGGCGGCGAATACAATTTCCTGTCACGTATCTATCATCCTGCTGCGGGTTTTGTCGCCGGCTGGGTGTCCGCAACCATCGGTTTTGCCGCACCAACCGCGCTCGCGGCAATCACCTTTGCCGCCTATGCGACCTCGGCACTAGCCGGGGAACATTCGGTGTGGCTGCAGAAAGCACTGGCTGGCGCGCTGGTTATTACTCTCGCTCTGATACACGGCAGCACCCGACGCAACAGCGCAGGGTTACAAATGTTCTTCACCATCATCAAGGTGGCCGTAATTGTGACATTCTGCATTGCTGCGCTGATTGTCGTGGCCACACCGCAACCGGTGACGTTTCTGCCAGTGGCCGGCGATGCTGGCCTGATAGGCAGCGGCGCATTCGCCGTATCGCTGATCTATGTCAGTTATGCCTATACGGGCTGGAACGCGGCAACTTATCTCAGCAGTGAGCTGGACCAGCCACAGCGCACGCTACCCGGAATTCTGATTACCGGCACGTTGATAGTTACGGTGCTGTACGTGGCGCTGAACTACGTGTTTCTCAAGGTGGGTCCGATGGATGCGATGCGTGGCCAGGTGGAAATCGGATTTATTGCGGCGGAGGCAGCATTTGGTGAAGCAGGTGGACGATTTACCGGTTTGGTGCTGGCGGCACTGCTGATATCCACGGTGAGCGCTATGACATTGGCAGGACCGCGCGTGTTGCAGGTTATCGGTGAGGACTTTGGCGCAATGCAACTGCTATCGCGTACCAACCGTGAGGGCGTACCAACCGTTGCGATTCTACTACAGTCATTATTGGCTGTTTTATTCATTCTCACATCAGGGTTCGAGTCCATTTTGGTGTTTGCGGGGTTTACGCTGGCTCTCAACAGTTTTGTCACGGTGCTGGGTCTTTTTGTTTTGCGCTGGACGCAACCGGATTTGCCACGGCCTTACCGCACCTTCGCCTTTCCGTTGCCACCGTTGATCTACCTGGCGCTAACCGGCTGGACGCTGACCTTCGTTTCGATCAACAAACCAGTGGAGGCTCTGTTCGGTCTGGGTATCATCGTCGCCGGGCTGTTTTTCTACTTTTTGACCGCGCGGGGTGATGTTGGCGATAAGCGCGACTGAGGAAGGGAGCGGGCAGGCGCACCCCCACGTCGTTCAGCCTCCGCGTCATCAAAAATCCCGATACTGGAAAACACGGCCCGGTACCTGACACAATGAGCCGGTGTATCAAGGACTCACAACCGGTCTGTTGCTAGGTTTTCTGCTGGTCGCCTGCAGCCGCGACGCGACCCAGGAACAGCCGGAGGCCTTTGCGTCGACCT
>JAOTXR010000245.1 GCA_029862285.1 Gammaproteobacteria bacterium | reverse complement strand
CTGGATTCCAGTTATTCGATGGCGCATATGTGGCTCGGTCTCGTGCTTGATGCGACCCAGGGGCCCAAGGCCGCATTCGAGGAGTATCGTGCCGCTCACCGTAGCGACCCGTTGCACCCGGTGATCAACGGAAATCTCGCGCGCGCCCTGGCGCAAATGGGCCGGTACGATGATGCCCGCAGTTATCTGCAGCGATCCGAGCAGGCAAATCCCGATTCGTCGACTCTACGTATGCATTTGAGCTGGCTGGATTCCTATTATGGTCGTCATGACGAGTCTGTGCGCTGGGCGCTTAGCGCAACAGAGAACAGCGACAAGGCAGCTGACAAGATGCGCATGTTGCTGGCGATCAGTTTTGCCACGATGGGAGATATTGATCGCGCGACAAGCTTTCTTGCTGAGGGGAACCCCGAAACCATATCCAAGCAAGATTTTGACGTGCGGGCAATAGTGTTGTTTGCCGGGGGCGAATACTCGCGCTTGCTGAATCTCGCCAAAGCGCGAATTGCACATCACTCGGAACAAGACGCCGACTATGCAGGCTTGTCCGAGCTTGCCTGGTCCGGGGTTGCACAGATCGCCCAGGGAGACCATGCAGCAGCGGCCAGCGATCTCAGCGATTTTCTTGTCAACGCCAAACCCAAGCACCTCGAAGCACCCAGGCATATCACCATCCTGGGATTGCTCGCCTATTCCTACGATCAGGTTGGCGATCCACAACGCCGCGATGAATTTATTGCCCGCAGTCTGGAAGTGTACGAACGCGAGCGGGTGCGGGGCTGGGCGAGCCCGGCTTTTCATGCCGCCATCGCCGGCACCTATGCGTTACAAGGCGACCGTGAGGCGGCCGTGGATGAGCTCGCCACGGCAGCGCGACAGGGTTGGCGTGATCACTATTGGATGCAGGTGGATCCTCGCTTCACTGCATTGCGTGGAGATCCGGACTATGAAGCCAGTGTCTCGGTAATGCGAGATGATCTGGATGCCATGCTGGAACGAGCGTCAGAAATAGTCGACGCACAGCTAACGGCGAAAAATCAGCGCTGACGAAAACTGTAGTGAAAACCCAGTGTGCCGTCCTTATCGACGCCAACGAGCAATTTCCTGTCGCGTTTCTCCACCACCTGCCACAACGGCATGATGTTCAGCTTGCGCAGGGTAGCAAAAAAGCTGTTTTGGCTTGCAAAATCAGGTTGAAAGCCTGATTGGGACCGGGCTGCAGCCACTGTCGGCACTGGGCTTGGTCGACTGCGTTTGCCGGTATCGGTCGGTGAGTCCGATTTGGTAGCGAGCTCCAGTCCGGTTGCAGACTGTTTCGCGTGGATAGAGCGCTCGAAAACATCGGCCTGCGCCCCCAGGGCGGGCAAGAAAACAAACAGGGCAATTATCCGAAACCCACTGAGCATCTGCCGATGTTAGAGGGCAGGGTATCGCCTGGCAGTGACACTCGTCACAACGTCATCGATGGTTACTTGACAGAATCTGTATCGGTCATCCATGCGATGTGAATAGCATCACGTTTGGCAGCCGGCTGCAGGGATCACACTGCCGTTGCTAACCGGCGATTTACCTATCCGGCTTATGTCATACGCATCTGGCGAGCCGAAGTGTGGCGATGATCACAGCCACTGAGCAAGCATCCCGTTAATCTCACCAGTCACATAGATAGGTGCCGTAACCACCTGATCAAAATAGATTTAACTTAATTCTCAGCGAGGATGGCCGCACGGTGAATCGCGGTTTCTACAGTTACAGTTTGCTGACAATGATTGCGCTCGTTGTGGTGAGTGCAACGGTCATAGTTGCGTTTACGGTTGTGTCAGTCCGTGACCAGGCGATTGCAACCGCGGATGCCCGGCTGGTCAGTGCACATGAAACCACGCTGGCGCAGTTGGCTGTTCGTGCGGAATTGCTCGAAGAGAGTGCGCTGTCGTTATCGCTGGATCCCCGGTTGCGTGATGCATTGTTACGAGCCAAACCTGAGCGGATAGCAAGCGTGCTCGCGTCACACCATGCAGTCAGTCTGAATGGCTTGTTGCTGGTGGTTTCCGGTGACGGTGTAGTGCTGGGGAGAACTGGCGCCGACAATTCTGTGAAGACAATTGATCGACAGCTACTGTTCGCGCCGGGTGCGGTACCACTGGTTGTGCTCAACAACATGGCGTATCAAATTACCTTTGCGTCAATCCAGGTGGACTCCGCCACACTGTGGGCCGGTGTTGCGATGCCATTGAACCAGAGTTTTCTCAATCGACTTCGGGAATTGACCGGTGTCAATATTACTTTGTCGTCGGATCAGAACGCATCTGTAATCAGCACAAGAGTTGGCGGCAATATCCAAGACAGCCTGGCGCTCGATGTGCCGATGAAATCGCAGGGGCTGCAGCTGGATTTCGAGTACTCCCTGGCAAGACAAGCAGTGTTGCGCGGTTTTTGGGAATTTGCGATGAAACTCGCGGCGCTGGCTTTCGCGATAACCGGGTTCGGCATACTCGTGGGGTTGGTAATTCTCGGCGCTATTACAAAACGGCTCGTTTCCGCTCCTCTGAGACAGCTGCGGGCAGCGGTAGGGCGGGTGCATAAAGGCATCTATACCGAGGAGGTGATCGTTGCCGGCGACCACGCCATTGCCAGACTGGCGCGCGCTTTCAATTCGATGCAGGCGGAAATTGGCGAGCGCGAATCCCGAATTCTGCATCACGCTGAATATGATTCGCTAACCGGGCTGACCAATCGTGGGGTTGTCTCTGATCGGTTGAAGGCCATGCTCGCTCGCGCCCAACGCAATGGCTCAACGACAGCCGCCATGCTTATCGATATTGAGCGCTTTAGCGATATTAACTCCCTGGGCAATGAAATTGGCGACGCTGTGCTACAAGAGGTAGCTCGTCGCCTGGCCAGCAATACGCGTGCGACCGATCTGTTGGCACGCGTTGGCGGCGACGAATTCCTGATTGTGGTCGAAGACATGGAGGATCGACTGGCAGCGCATATCTTCGAGTTCCTCGCCGACACGCTGGAAAAACCGATTAACGTTGACGGACGTTCTATCAGTTTGCGCGTCCACATTGGTGCTGCGCTGTTCCCCAATCATTGCGACTCCCCTGAGGGCCTGCGGCGTCTTGCCAATGTTGCCCTGGCCACCGCCAAAGAGACTGACCAGCGCGTGGTTATGTACGAGCCCGGCCAGGATGAGAGGCAACTTCGGGAACTGGCGGTTTTGAATGACCTGAAAGAGGCGATCAGCGACGGCCAGTTATTTCTGCATTATCAACCCAAGATTGACATGCAGACGCGTAATGTCGAGCAGGTCGAAGCGTTAGTGCGCTGGCAGCACCCACAACTGGGGTTCATACCGCCCGATGAATTCATCGGCTTACTGGAGCAGAACAACAAGATCCATTTGCTGACTGACTGGGTACTGAAAACTGCTGTCGAGCAGGTTCGTAGCTGGACCGGGCGCGGATTCGATTTGAGTGTTGCAGTGAATATTTCGGCTAACGATTTGCTCGACATGAGTCTTTCTCAGCGCATCGGAAATTTGCTGCATCATTACCTGGTCGATCCCAAGAGAATTACAGTAGAAGTTACGGAGAGTGCAGTCATGCAGGAACCGGAGCAGGCGAGTCTCGTGTTGCAGACGCTGCGTGAGCTTGGTATCAAAATTTCGATTGACGATTTCGGTACGGGGCAAACATCACTTTCGCTGTTGAAGAAGCTGCCGCTCAACGAGCTCAAGATCGACCAGTCATTCGTCCGTAATCTGCGCGCCGATTCCGGCGATGGCATCATTATCAAGTCGACTGTTGATCTGGGCCACAATATGGGCCTCGTGGTCGTGGCCGAGGGCGTTGAAAACACCTATGCCTGGAACCTTCTCAAGTCCTATGGCTGCGACTCGGTCCAGGGCTATCTGGTCAGCAAGCCGCTGAGCAGTGAAAGACTCGAGGCGTGGTATCTGCGGCTGCAGGCGAAACAGGCCAGCAAGCTGGACCTGAGCTTCGTCGACACCGAAGCCGAGCCGGAAGAGACGGCTGCTGCCGCGCCTGCCGCCGCCCCAAAACCCGAGCAGAGCCAGGACCTGCTGACCGAGATCTTCGGCGACACTTCCTCCTGAGCTGGCACCGGGAAATCATTCGCGCCGGACTCGCTCATCTCCATTACAATCAGTCCGTT
>JAOTXR010000246.1 GCA_029862285.1 Gammaproteobacteria bacterium | reverse complement strand
TCGAGGAGTTGCCGCATGCCAAGGTACTGGGGCGCTCGGACCGGGTCTTCAATCGTCATGCCGGTGGCAAGATTCATACCGTGTCCCGGGTGAACATAGAGACCCAGCAAGTGTTGCGTGATATCTACACACCCGGTGTGGCTCGCGTGTGCCTGGCCATTCAGGATGATCCGTCGCGGGCCTACGACTGGACCAATGTCGGCCACACCGTGGCGATAGTCACCAACGGCACCGCAATACTCGGTCTGGGAAATATCGGCGCACTGGCCGGGTTACCGGTAATGGAAGGCAAGGCTGCATTATTCGCAGCCTTTGCCGATCTGACTGGTGTGCCCATTCTGCTCGACAGCAACGATCCGCAGGAGGTTATTGATATCGTAACGGCCATCGCACCGAGTTTTGGCGGCATACAACTCGAAGACATCGCCGCACCGGAATGTTTCGAAATAGAGCAGGCGCTGGTAGAGCGTTTGAGCATTCCCGTGTTACACGACGATCAGCACGGCACGGCAGTGGTCACACTGGCCGCACTTATAAATGCATGTGCGCGCGTCGGCCGGCGCCTCGAAGACAGTGTCATCGGACAAATCGGTCTGGGCGCCGCCGGTATTGGGATCGTCCGGTTGCTTCGCCATGCCGGTTTGAAAAAAGTCATGGGGGCGGATCTGAACGAAGCGGCGCAGGCCCGGCTACACGATTTGGGTGGTGAGTCCGCGACGCTGGATGAAATTATGGCCAAAGCCGATGTGGTTATCTCTACGACCGGTGTCAAGGGATTGATAAAACCGCAAGCGGTGCGCGAAGGGCAGGTGATACTGGCGTTGTCGAATCCCGACCCTGAGATTGAACCGGCTGATGCCTTGCGTGCCGGCGCTGCCTTTGCCGCTGACGGCAAAGGCATCAATAACGTACTCGGCTTCCCCGGGCTATTTCGTGGCGCCCTGGACGCGCGTGTGAAGTCGTTCACCGATGTGATGCTGGTCGCCGCCGCGCGCACACTTGCCAACCTGGCCGGTGAGCATGACCTGGTACCGGATCCGTTGAACAGAAAGGTCCACGACGCGGTTGCCGCCGCGGTTACCGCAGTCGCATAACCCTCGCGGAGATCTCTGAAAAAAAATCAGGTTTATTTTTCTCAAAAAATAACCTGACACCTTTTTAATGATCCCTTATTTAGATCGGGATGCCGAGTTTTTTGTAGACGGCCGACAGCAACCAGATCGGACCTATCATCAGGAACTGCAAGTCTTTGAAGAACGACGGCCTTTTGCCCTCGATAATGTGGCCGATGAACTGGCCGATCCAGGCCACGACAAACACGGCCAGAGAGATAACCCAAAGTGGCGTCGACAGGCCATTGACCCAGTTAACCAGTGCCACCGTGGCAGCGGTCAGGAGTACCATGCCGAGTGCGAGTGTCAACGACATGATGAAGTAGTAGACCAGGGCGGCCAGCAGAAAAATCATGCCCCAGTTCAGCAGCGGCGACAACTTGGCAAACGATGCCGGCACCGGAACTGACCACAGCATGCCGATAAGGCTGAGAACAATCAGCGGGACACAGATCCAGTGCAGGAATTTGTTGGTCGGATTCTGATGGCTTTCGCCGTATTCGTTCAGCCAGCCTTCAACGGTTTGCATCGGTCATTTTCCATAGGATTAGCGGGTTTCGAAACCATACCTTACTGGCTGCAATTCCGGGAATCTTGCTTTCGTGGCGAGGTCTGATCCACTATGGGGCCAAGTCCTGGAGGCAATAATGCTGCGTTGCACCGTGATTTTACTGATGGTGGCCGGTTGTGTTGCCACACCGGAGTTGCCACCGAACCCTGCGTCGACCGGCGTGCCTGCCGACGCGGATTCTGCGACCGAAGAAGCGCTCGCCAATCCCGGGACTGTGGCGGAGGTCGATGAAGAGGGAGGCACCGAAATCATCGTCGAATCGGAGACTTTTCAATACTCGATGACGCTCAGGGGTCCAGACGGATCCAATCCTCGCATCATGTGCAGTTACGGCAAGCGCACCGGTTCGCACCACTACCAGAAGTATTGCCGGACGACCGAAGTATCCGATCAGGAGCGCGAGGCCGCCCGCAAGTTTTTCGAGGAGGCAAGACGCAGGGGCGACTAGATCACCGGTAGCGTTGCCCGGCGCAATTCCTTATTCTTAGCCCCGCCCAGCGGGGCGGAGCAATTATCAATACGGAGCACAGATGAGCAGATTTATGACACTGCGTGGCATGGTTATTACATTAATCGTGATCATGACCGCGAGCGCTTGTACGACAGTTAATCCTTATACACGTGAAGAGCAGACTGCCAAAGCCACTAAAGGCGCCTTGATCGGCGCGGCAATCGGCGCCGTTGCAGGTGTCGTTTCAGGCGATGACAGCCGTGAGCGCCGCAAGCGCGCATTGATCGGTGCTGGTATTGGCGGCATTGCCGGTGCCGGGGTCGGGTATTACATGGACGTGCAGGAAGCACGGTTGCGCGCTGAGTTGGAAGCGTCTGGGGTCAGTGTAGTACGGGTGGGCGACAACATCGTCTTGAACATGCCGGGCAATGTCACGTTCGACACCAACCAGTCCGATATCAAGGGAAACTTCTACCCGGTGCTCGATTCCGTTGCTGTAGTGCTGAATGAGTACGAAAAGACACTGGTTGAGATTGCCGGTCACACCGATAGCACAGGTACAGACGAAATCAACCAGCCCTTGTCCGAACGCCGTGCCGGCAGTGTTTCTCATTACCTGGAAAGTCGTGATGTGCTGTCAATGCGAATGGCTGCTTTTGGCCTTAGTTCCCAGTATCCGGTTTCAACCAACGCGACGACCGAGGGCCGGCAGCTCAACCGCCGTGTTGAGATCACGCTCGTTCCCATCGTCGAAGGCTAAGCCGTGACCAGGCAGATACGCGCACTCATCGGTATCGTCGCCGCGGCAGCGGTTGCCTGGTTTGGCTACAGTGCGCAGAACAGTGAACCGTCCGCGACACCGGCAGCGCCGGTGTCTGTTTCTGACGACACCGCCGGCATCCAGGCCACGCGGGACAAATATTCGGAAGCGGCAGAGCAAATCGTCTCGGCATTCGAGTCGCAACGCTCAGACATGTGGATCGAGGGCGGTGGCCGCGTCCAACGGGTGCTAGCCGACGATAGTGAGGGTTCGCGACATCAGCGGTTTATCGTCAGCCTGGCCAACGAGCATACTATCCTGATCGCGCATAACATCGATCTGGCGCAACGTGTGCCCCTCAAAGCAGGCGATGAAGTCAGTTTCTATGGTGAATATGAATGGAACGACCGCGGTGGTGTAATTCACTGGACCCACCATAACCCTCGCAACCGTCGCGAAGGCGGTTGGATCCAACACAAAGGCACTACCTATCGATAACTGTTCATGGTGTACCAGCGAGAGCAAAAAAAAGGCGGCCCTATGGCCGCCTTTTTTGTCGAACTGTCAGTTCGCTTAGTCCTCGAGGATGAAAGTCACTTTCAATGTGACACGCCACTCGGTGACACGACCATTGTCAACGACAACTTTCTGGCCCTCGACCCATGCACCGGCGACGTTGTTCAACGTTTTGGTGGCGCGCGAAATACCGGATTCGACAGCATCGTCGAAGCTTTTTGTGGATGAGGCGGTGATTTCAGTAACACGTGCTACGGACATACTTGTTTCCCCTATTCCTGGGTGACGTGGAAAGGGCGCTGATACTAGGAGCGAACCTCGGTTCAGGTCAAGTAAAACGTTGTTTCCCACTGTCGGCAAACCACGGGACCATTGCAGTCAGGGTCGTTTCAGCGCGGCATGGGTAGTCAAAGCCGCGATCTGTTCGGGTGATAGAGAGTCGCGGCCAGAGCCGCGCTTTGGCGGCCTAGGCGCCGATGTGATCGCGCAGCTTTCGCAGCGCATTGGCTTCGATTTGACGAATACGCTCAGCGGAAACACCGTACCGATCGGCAAGTTCCCGCAGCGTCTGTTTTCGATCGCTAATCCAGCGGCTCTCAATGATATCGCGACTGCGCTCATCAATCGTTTCGAGCGCGGCAAAGAGGGTTGATTGCATGCTGCGCTGCCAGTCATCTTCCACGACCAATTCCTGGGGACCGGGTTGCTCGATCGGCAGGTAAACCGAAGGCGAGTAGCAGTTGTCATCGTTATCATTGTCGGCGCC
>JAOTXR010000244.1 GCA_029862285.1 Gammaproteobacteria bacterium | reverse complement strand
AAGAGCCAATTGCGATCATCCTGGGATGCTCGGATTCCAGAGTGCCAGCGGAGTTCGTATTCGATCAGGGACTCGGTGATCTGTTTGTCATTCGCGTTGCCGGAAATATCGTTGCCCCTTCTCAGACAGGCAGCGTGGAATTTGCGGCACAGAAGTTTGGAACTCGTCTGGTGGTTGTCCTGGGTCATTCGGAATGCGGGGCCGTTTTGGCAACATTGAAGGAGTTGGAGTGCCCATCGGCGGGCCGCTCGCCGGGCATCCTCTCGATCGTCAATCGGATTCGTCCCTCCGTGCAGCCGCTGTTTGATACAGAACACCGGTACACTCCGGATAGCTTGTTGCGGCACGCGATCCGGGCAAATGTTCAGGCGTCGGCCAACGCTTTGCGAACGGGTTCCCGATTGCTCGAAAACCTGATGAAAGAGGATAATCTGTTGATCGTCAGCGCCGAGTACTCGCTGGAGACGGGGGTCGTCGAGTTCTTCGATGGCCTGCCGGCAGCGTTCAATCGCTAACAGAAGCCATCGTCATGCTTATAGTCGCTGCAGTTTTGATAATCCTAATCGGGCTGGTTCATTCGTACCTTGGCGAGAAATTCATCCTTATCAGACTTTTTCGTCAGCCCTTGCCGCGTTTGTTTGGCAACGACGCATTCACCAGGCAGACGCTGCGTTTCGTCTGGCACATGACGACCGTTTGCTGGTGGGGTTTTGCGGCTTTGCTCATCGGTCTGGAGTATGGTTACTCGTCGAAAGGCGAGATTCTGTTGATTATCGGCACGACATTTGGGATCGGCGCCCTTTTCCCGCTGATTGCAACACGCGGCAAGCACTTGTCCTGGCTGGTATTCACGGCAATCTCGTTGATCTGTTATTTTGCGGCTGCCGCGGCGTAGTCGCGCCCGGTGTCAGGCCCGCTTCGGGCCGCCGACGACAACTTCACGGTACTCTCGCCAGAACACCTCTGCGTCCAGGCCAGCCTCGCGGAAAATCTGCAAATCTACGGCCAGCCTTTGCGGCTGATCCTGTTCTTTTTTCTCCATATCGTCGAGATACTGCCGGGTGACAGGCTCATCGCGGAAACGCTCATCGCCCTCAGCCCGCGCGACAATGCCCTTCACACGCAAATCCTGAAACCGGTTTTCGATGCAGGGTGATTCCGCGATCACGATGTCCGCGTTGACAAACCAGCCGCCAGTTTTCAAGGCACCGACAACCTGTCTTACGACGTCTGATTTCTCATCCTTGTTCAAATGATGCAGCGCGTAGGAACTGACAGCCAGATCCAGCGTGCTTTCGTCCAATAAACCGCGCGGCAACTTTCTGAAATCGTGCGCCTCAAGGCGCAGTCTGTTGCTGTAGCGAGAGAGTCTGGCCGTTGCGATCTCCAGGATCGCTTCAGAACCGTCTACACCCAGGACTTGTGCGCTTGGGAACTCTTTTAGCAACTGCTGTGCAAATACACCCGTGCCAATTCCCAAATCCAGGATCCGCAGGTCAGTACTACGGCTAAATGGAAGCACTTCCAATGCAACGGCTATCATTTTCCAGCGCAATGGGTGCATCACATCCATGTCTGCGTCGTACCGCCGCACTCGTTCGGGCAGGTCGTACGCCTTTATGCTATCGCTACTCATGTCTGTTGACCCAAGCCAAATCTACGAGGCATTGCGCCTATTGTAAGCCCTGTGGACTATTAATAGTCTAAATTGCAGAACAACTGGGTTCGTCCTATATTTGTGCCCTGACATCATGCGGCAATAACCGGGCTCCCCGGTGGAGTCATCTCTTGCTGCGGGTTGACCGGGTTGTCAGCGGATACCAGGCATCGAACACGAAACCACTTATTTGTGAGGTTGAAAGTGGGAACACTAACGCATCAGGAAGCAAGTCGAACTTACGACCGCATTGGAACGCTTCAGGACACACAGAGGTTCTACGAAGATCATGCGACCGGGCTGGTCATTCGCTACGGGAGTTTTGATACTGCCGAATCAGTTTTCGAATTTGGTTGCGGTACAGGCCGGTTCGCCCACCGTTTGTTTGTCCAATGCCTTTCCAGCAGATCACGCTATCGAGGAGTCGATGTCAGCCCGGAGATGGTCCGGCTCTCCCGCACGCGACTCGCGTCATTCAGTTCTCGAGCAGAGGTCAACCTGACGGACGGACAGCCACAGATTGATCTGCCAAACGAGTCTTGTGATCGGTTTGTATCAAACTACGTTTTCGATCTGCTTTCCCACGAGGAAATCCGGGCAGTGCTTGGCGAAGCGCATCGAATTCTTGTACCCAATGGTCTGCTTTGTTTGTCAGGCCTTGGCAGTGGCATTGATATCCCATCGCGGATAGTTGCTGGCGCCGCACGCTGGACACACACGTTGTTTCCGTCGTTAATCGGCGGTTGCCGTCCGGTGGACTTATTGCCTTTTGTTGCGGATTCCGACTGGTGCGTAGACCACCATTTTAGAGTGACAGCATACGGTGTTCCGTCCGAAGTTGTCGTCGCCAAACGTGGCTAGATGGTCTGTTTGTAGATTCTGTTGTGAGTGTAACCCGGCAAGTCGAAGTATTTCGCACCGGCCGTACTCATGAAATACTGATGGCGCTTAACGAACTGAAGGCTGCGGGAGTGAAGTGATGACTGATTCTTATCGCGGTAGTTGTTTATGCGGTGCGGTCAGATACGAGATCGACGAGTTCATGCCTGGAATAGCACACTGTCATTGCTCGATGTGTCGCAAGTTTCATGGTGCCGCGTTTGCCACAATTGGCACTGTGGCCGGCTCCAAGTTCCGCTGGCTGGCGGGTGAAGATGAGCTTAAGGACTACATTGCGAAAAACGGAACCACGCGAAGTTTTTGCCGCCACTGTGGTTCCAGTATCAGGTTTGCAAGTCCGCGTGCACCGGAAGATGAAATCGAGATCGCCTTGGGCACGCTCGACAGTGATCTGCCATTGAAACCCAGTGCGCATATATTTGTCGGGTCGGCAGCCAATTGGACAGTTCTTCAAGACGATCTGCCCCAGTACGAAGAAGCAAGGGGCAGCCACAAGATCAGACACGAACCATCCAAGCCATAGATACATGGAGGCAACATTAATGGTTATCCGGTCGATCTTGCCGCACGAGTCGCAGTTGGCACAGTAGCGCAACCACGGTAGCCATTGCCGGGTTCCGGGAAGTTATTTTCGATTGTTTTTAATTCGCCGATCTCATGATTTATCAGGAGCTTCTCGGCACGCTGATCTGATCTCAAGCGCTGGCGAAAACAGGCGAGTCGCCACAGACGCTAGCGGCATATATCATCCCTGTATGAGCCGAAAGTGCGTTCGTATAGTTCACGCCAAATCCGGTAGCGTAATCGCGGAAGGACCGGCGGGTTGGGCGATTACGCCTTTCGAGGGAAATTTTTACATTCGCCACAAGAACCTTGTGACCAGGCAATTTCGGGTTAACTACGTGCCGGGTTTGTGTTTTTACAAGTTTCTGTACGTCTGGCTGGACTTTGTTGCTCCGGACGGCACGGTGACTAAGAACCTGGGATGGAAGTATTGGCTGCCCAATCCCTTGTTCCCGTTTATCTGGTTTCGGGTAGCCGTTTCGAGCTCGCATCCGGAAATACGAGTAGAACGTTACGAGCGTCCAGAAGCGATTGTCGCAGAGGAGCAGCCATGAAGATCAGACTGAGCAGCGTAATGGTGGACGACCAGCAAAAGGCTCTCGAGTTCTACACCGACGTATTGGGGTTTCTCAAAAAACAGGATATCCCGCTGGGCGAGGCCAGATGGCTCACGGTCGTGTCGCGCGAAGCGCCAGATGAGCCGGAATTGTTGCTCGAGCCCAATGGTTTTCTTCCCGCGCAGGTTTATCAAAAAGAACTATTCGACGCCGGAATTCCATACACTGCTTTTGCGGTCCCCGACGTGCAAAGTGAATATGAGCGGCTGCTTGAACACGGCGTGGTATTCACCACCGAACCCATGGATGCGGGCACAACTATTATCGCAGTGTTTGAAGACACCTGCGGAAATCTGATCCAGATCTATCAAGTCTGAACAACCGGGCCATCGGGTGTGAAAGCGGCGGTTTACAGGGCATTCAAAGAACCGCTGATCATCGGGCAAGTTGCCGATCCGACTCCCCGGGGCGACGGTGTCGTGTTGAGCGTCGCGGCAACGGG
>JAOTXR010000243.1 GCA_029862285.1 Gammaproteobacteria bacterium | reverse complement strand
AGGCCATAACGCTCGGAAGCAGAAATGAACTCCCCGGGCTGTATCAGCTTGCCTTTCTCATCCCGCATGCGCAGGAGTAGCTCGTAATGCTCACCATCGTCACTCACATTGAGCGGTTTGATGACCTGCCGGAACAATTCGAATCGCGATTCTTCCAGCGCATTGCTGATCCGTGCTGCCCACTGCATTTCGCGACGCCGACGCATGAGATCGATGTCGTTGACCTGGAAGACATGAACCCGGTTGCGCCCCGATTCCTTGGCCGCAGCACAGGCGCTATCCGCCGCTGTCAACAGCCCGGCGACATCGTGCTCGTTAGGCGACAACGGCACCACCCCCAGGCTGGTACTCAAACGAAAAACCCGGTCGTCCCAGGAGAACTTGAATACCTCAACCGCTTCGCGCAGCGTCTCGGCAATATCCACTGCTTCATCCAGCCCGCAGCTTTCCAGGAGTAAGGCAAATTCGTCGCCACCAAGTCGGGCCAGTGTATCGCGCCAGCGGATTTTGGACTTTAGTAGCTGACCCAATTGGGCCAGCAGAGTGTCACCGGCGGCGTGGCCACAAGTGTCATTGATTATCTTGAACTGATCGATGTCCAGATAGCACAGCGCATAATCAGTATCGCTGTTCTCGGCGGTTGTCAGTGCACGATCGAGCTGGTTCTCGAACTCGCTGCGATTTACCAGGCCGGTCAGCAAGTCGTGACTGGTGTGATAACTGAGCCGCCGATTGAGCTCGCGCGACTCGCTGACGTCGTGGAATACAAGCACACCGCCGGCAATCTTCCCCTCGCCGTCGCGAATGGGTGACGCCGTATTCTCGATGTACATTTCGTTACCATCGCGGCGTATCAGCAGACTGGGTCGCAACGACTTGATTGGCCGGTGACTACGCATGGCCACGCTTAGTGGGTTTTCCACCGGCTCACAAGTCTCTTCATGATAACCGCGAAAGACATCATTGACCGGACGCCCGGCCGCATCCTCCAGCTTCCATCCAGTCAGGTCCTCGGCAATCGGATTGAGGTACTCAATTCGTCCTTCGCGATCAGTGGTGATAACGCCGTCGCCAATCGACTGCAGCGTAATCTGGACGCGCTCTTTCTCGCGATGCAATTCCTGTTCGAAAAACTTACGCTCCGAGATATCCAGCTCGACACCGACCAGGCGTTTTGGCCGACCGTCCGCCGAGGGCATCGCTTTGGCTCGACTCAGCATCCAGCGCCATTCACCGCTACGGTGTCGCATGCGATGAATACTCTCAAATAATTCAATTTCCCCATCCAGATGCTGGTTTAGCAGGGCCTGCACACGTACAAGATCGTCTGGGTGAACTAACTGGCGCCAATCTGGCATAGATTCTTCGAAATCAGCGTCCTCGTAGCCGAGCATTTTTTTCCAGCGCGGGGAAAACCACACAGTGTTCGCCTCAAGGTCGAAGTCCCACATGCCATCGTTTGCGGTAAAGGTTGCAAGTTCGCTCCTGACTCGCTCATCGGCAAGCTGTCGTTCCGCCGACAATCGTTCGAGGCCACTGGCAAGACTGGAAGCAATGAGTTTTAGCATCAGGCGTAGTTGCACGTCCCAGGCTGACTGAGCGGACTCGGATAGCAGTGCAATAAATCCCGCGAGTTCGCCACGCACCTCAAAGCCGATGACCAGTACGGAGCCGATATTCTGGCGTCGCAATAATGCGCCCTCGGCGTCCGCCTCTTCGCCGGCGTAGCAGGTATCGAGGATCTCCAGCACTTTCAGATGTGCGAGGCCGGACATCAACCACGGTATATCCCTCGTGGGCAAGTCCTGCAGGAAAGACGGATCGCAACCGGCGTCGTCGGCAACCACCCGGCCCAGATGGGCAACTTTCTGGCGCCTGGCATCGAACCTGGCCACACAGATGCCATCAACCTGTGCAGCACTGCGCAGCGAAACGAGGCTCTCGGCAATCGTCGACTCCACCGTGTCCGCACTGACGTTCTGGAAATCGACGGCAACCTTCGTATAGACAAAATCAAGCCCGGCACTCGGATCGGTGTTCTTGTTTTTGGATCGCTTATCGCTCATCCCGCGCTCCCTTTTCTCAGCACCCTCCGCTGGCCCTGAATTGACATATTAACCTCTGCAGAGCTCACTATGAAGTCGAGAGTGCCGCGAAAGTACCGGAAATACTAGCGTCTCGGGCCATTTAGCGCGTTGATGCAAGTCTCAGAGCACCAATCGGTGTCAACCCAATCTGGCGTCGCGCGTTAATTCAGGTGACACTCGAATTGCAATGGAGTTAAGCAATGGCACCACTTTACAAAACTGACTGGCTGGCAACCCTGCTGCTGGCACTCGCGCTTGCCGGCTGCAACGGATCATCTGACGGTACGCCGGCGCAAACACCGGACGTCAGCGCGCCACCGCCAACTGCGGCATGCAGCGACGATTGCGGCACCGTACTGGTCGGTCTGACCGATGCCGACGGTGATTTTCTGCAATATTCGGTGGGCATAAGTTCACTGAGCCTGGAACGCGCCGATGGCGTCACAGTCGAAACACTACCGCAAAGTGCAACGATCGATTTCGCTCAATACACGGAGCTGACAGAATTTCTAAGCGCGGCTACGGTACCACCCGGTGTTTACGTCGCAGCCGAGATCACCCTGGACTACACAGACGCAAAGGTCTCGGTTGAGCTTGACGGTGTGGCCGTCGAGACGGAAGTTTTTGGTGAGGACGGCAGCGAGCTGGGCGTTGAGACGTTTCGCCTGCAATTCGCGGACGATCGCCGCCTGGTCGTCGCACCGGGCCTGCCGTCGTTGATGATTGTCGATTTCGATCTCGCTGCATCCCATGAAGTCGATCTGACCACGACCCCGGTTAGTGCTTTGGCATACCCGTTCCTGGTCGCCGATATCGATCCGATAGACAGCAAACCGCTGCGTCTGCGTGGACCTTTAATCGATGTCGATCTGGATAATTCGAGTTATGTTGTCGCAGTGCGTCCATTCTGGTTATGGCGCGGCGACTTCGGCCGTTTGCGTGTCCACACCTCTGATGACACCGCCTTCGAGGTCGACGGCGAAAGCTACACCGGGGCTGCGGGTCTCACCGCGATGGCCGACCTGCCCGACGGTACACCGACCCTGGCATTCGGCATACTCGACGTGACCGCGCGGCATTTCACTGCACGCGAAGTGTATGCGGGCAGCAGCGTGCCTGGTCACTCCAGCGATGCCGTCAGAGGTGTCATTACAGCGCGAGTCGACGACGTACTTCAGGTTCGTGGCGCCACTATTATTCGCGAGCAGGCTAACGTCGTGTTTCGCGGAAATGTGGAAATAGTCGTTGGCCCGGAAACCGTTGTCCGCAAGGCCGGTGACGCCCGGTTCGATGGCGGCAGCGGTGCCTTGTCGGTCGGTCAACGTATTTTTGCGTTCGGTCGTATCGCAAATGACACCCCGGACAGTCTGCTACTCGATGCTACCGACGGCCGGATTCGCATGCTGCGCACAATAGTCACCGGAACAACCAATGACATTCGCGACACGCAAATTAATCTGGATACACAAAAGATCGGTGGTCGCAATGCCGGCATTTTTGATTTCAGCGGCACCGGAATGCCAGGTGAGGATGCCGATCCCGATGATTACGAGGTCGATACCGGCTTACTCGATACCACCGAACTCGTCATTGGCAGCCCGGTCAAGGTGTCGGGTTTCGTCAGCGCGTTCGGGCAGGCACCACCGGATTTTTCGGCCAGCACACTGGCAGATTTTTCCGGCATCCAGTCGTTACTGTTTATCGGCTGGAATCCGTCGACCGCAACGCCATTTCTCACGCTCGGCCCGGAGGGTCTTGTGATCGACCTGGAAAATCCCGATATCGGTCTGCGACATCATGTCGTCCGTGGTGGCATCGCCACGGATCTGCTGACCCTGCCGAGTGCCGGCATACTGGCTAACGGTGACCGGCCGGGACTGTACGCTATTCGCGAGGGCCGCTCGATTCGCATCCACACCGATTTCGGGTTCTTCACCCGCGACCTGGCCAACCGACTCGGCGCCAGCAAGACCGTCCGCAGTGCCCACGGTACCGGTTCGTGGTCCGATATCGACTACGAATTCAAAGCTGGGCGAATTCTTGTACGGATTAATTGATGCATATTCTTCAGAGTCCCCCGTCTCCGGACGGGGGATT
>JAOTXR010000241.1 GCA_029862285.1 Gammaproteobacteria bacterium | reverse complement strand
GGGTTGGCGAGCTCGCCCCAGCGGCGCATCGCCACGCGCAAATCGCTGTGCCATTGCGCACCTATTGCCCCAAGGACTTCGTTCATGCGCCCAATTCCAGCCTGACTACCCCGGCGTCATCGAAGCTCAGGTGAGTGCTCAACATGCAAATCCCGCCATCGGCCACGTGCTGGCGAATACGCGCCAGAGCCCAGTCACAACCAGCGGTATCGAGATTGGCAAACGGTTCGTCCAGCAACCACAGCCGCGCGCCGGATGTGAATACACGAATCAATGCGATCCGTTTTTTCTGTCCGGCCGACAGCGATCGAACCGGCAGGTCAGCCAGGTGTCGGGCACCCGCATGTTCGAGGTCTGCATCGACACCGACCGGGCGGCGCCCGTGCAAACGATGGCTGATCACCAGATTCTCTTTTGGCGTTAACTCCGGACGCAGCCCGTCGCGGTGACCCAGCCAGGCGACCTCTGCATGGTAGCCGCTGAGATCATTATGGATATTTTCGCCACACCAGCTAACGCGACCGGATTCGGCATGGGTGAGACCGCAAACTGCACGCAACATCGTTGTCTTGCCGACGCCGTTCTTTCCCGCAACATGCACCAGCGTGCCGGAACCTGCAGTAAATGACAGATTCGCTACCAGACGCCGTTCGCCACGCCATAGCTCCAGCGCATCCGCCGCCAGGCCGTCATTCATAGGTTCTTCGATGCATCGCGCCGGATCATACCGGAAATTGTAACGGAACAGACCGGTCTTCTGTCGCTCGTATACCCCTGTGCCGGCAACACGTATCATGGGACCAATCGGAGGACCTCAATGCGCATACTCACACTTGCTCTGTCACTGGGATTGATCTCGTGCACATCGCCCGTATCACAGGAAGTACTACCGGCCGTATCCACTTCCGGCTGCGTAACAAACCTGCAATGGGCGGCGTCCGCCAGCCGCGGCGCCGACGTCTATGCCGCGAACTGCAGCTATTGCCACCAGCGAGATGGCGGTGGCGTCCCCGGCCGGATACCGACGCTGGCAGGCAATAAACCACTGCTGGCCAATCCAGATCGCGGAATTGGCATGATCCTGGTCACCCAATCGCCAGCGGCGCGCATCCACGGAATGGAAGTGCAGGATCTGGTGGCTGCTCTCGGCCACCTTGACCGTGACGCCATTGCTGATGTCATGTCATTCGTGTTCACCAGCTGGGATAACTGTGGCCCTGCCGTGACGCCTGCCGACGTCGACCGGGTCGCAGAGACAATGCCGTCCGGATAGGACTACACAACCCGAACCGATATCCACTACTATTACGGGCCGGATTTCCCGCCTGACCGGAGCACTCATGACCAGATTTACCCGCTTTTTGTTCCTGCTGTCCCTGATCACACTGCTCGGCGGCTGTGATCTTGGCAGCGATAATGCCGTCGCGGAGTCCGAGGATTCCGAAGCGGCAAAAGAAGAAGAAGAAAAAGAAAAAACGATTGCTGAGCTAACCGAGGACAGCGATCGTCACGACGGTCTGTTCACGCTATATCGTGATCGTAATGACGGCACACTCTATCTGTCAGTTATGCCGGACCAGATAGATCGGGAATACATTTATTTTGCGCACACTACGAATGGCGTCGTCGAGGGTGGACATTTTCGCGGCGCCTATATCGGTAACAGCGTGTTTTCGCTACGCCGGCATTTTAAACGGCTGGAATTTGTCGAGGAAAATACGTCCTATTACTTTGACCCGGACAGCGCGCTGAGTCGTGCGGCCGATGCGAACATCAGTCCTGCGGTGTTGGCAGTCCAGGAAATTGTCGCCGAAGACGAAGACTCGGGCGAGATACTGGTCAAGCTCGACGAAGTACTGTTAAAAGAGAAACTCCAGCAGGTCAAGCCCACACCGGACCCCGACGCAAAACCCAAAGACGCATTTGTACTCGGCACACTCAGTGAGAGCAATAACAAGATTGTCGAAGTAAATAATTACCCGCAAAATACGGCGGTTACCGCGGAGTACGTTTACGAAAACCCGGCGCCCATCGTCGAGGGCGAGGAAGACATCACCAACAGCCGCGCAGTAAGCATCCAGGTGCAACACACGTTTATCGAAATGCCGGAAAACGATTACCAGCCACGTCTGGATGACTACCGGATTGGCTACTTCACTTCCGAGGTTACCGACCTGACGACGCGCAGCAATACGCCTTACCGGGACCTCATCGCTCGCTGGCACCTGGTCAAGAAAGATCCGGATGCGGATTTGTCAGATCCGGTAAAACCAATCACCTGGTGGATCGAGAACACCACGCCGGTTGAACACCGCGAGCTGATACGGAAGGCAGCACTGGCGTGGAATCCGGCATTCGAGAAAGCCGGTTTCAGCAATGCCATTGCTGTCGAAATACAGCCTGACGATGCCGAATGGGATGCCGGCGATATTCGCTATAACGTCCTGCGCTGGACTTCATCGCCAAACCCGCCATTTGGTGGCTATGGCCCCAGTTTCACCAACCCGCGTACCGGCCAGATAATCGGCGCCGATATCATGCTGGAATATTCATTTCTGACCAATCGCCTCCGTCGTCAGCGCGTACTGCAGGAACTCTCGGGTCATCACCCGCTGCCTGCCGGTGACGGCAACTTCGCTTATTGCTCTATGGGACATGGTTTGCAGCTCAGCAATATGTACGGTATGCAGGCACTGGATTCCGCGGGTGCCGGTTCGGAATTGCGCGAACAGCTGATCCATGACTCGATGCATTATCTGATCCTGCATGAGATTGGCCACACGCTCGGTCTTAATCACAACATGAAGGCAACCCAGCTACAGGCAACGCCCTTCGACGCCGACAACGTCGCGAAATCCGGTATAGCCGGCTCAGTCATGGATTACCCTGCCCTGAATGTCGCTCCGCAAGACGAAGAACAAACGCTCTTTTACCAGACCAGCCCCGGTCCCTACGATGACTGGGCGATCGAATACGGTTACTCCACAGCGCTTGAAGATGCCGGTGAGGAGCAGGAACGAGTTGCAGAAATTCTTGCGCGCTCGGTTGAGCCGGAACTTGCATTTGGTAACGATGCTGACGACATGCGCAACCCGGGTAAAGCTATCGACCCACGCGTTAACATCTACGACATGAGTGCCGACGCCATTGCTTATGCGATCCGGCGGCTCGAGCAAACCGATGAAATGCTCGCCAGTCTGCCCGAGCGGCACCCGGAATCATGGCAGGCGTTACATGACGGCTACCTGGTGATGATGGCCGAAAACGCCCGTTCCAATGCAGTTATTTCCCGCTACATCGGTGGCGTTTACGTCGATCGCACGCCCGCGGACCAGCTGTCGGACCAGGCGCCGTTTACACCGGTCAGTTTTGCCGATCAAAAACGCGCCATGGCTGCCTTGGAAACACACCTGTTTGCCCCCGATGCACTGGCGGGCTCGGCGGAGCTATACACACACCTGCAGCAGCGCCGGCGTGGTTTCGATTTCTGGGATGAAACTGAAGATCCCAAACTGCACGAGTGGCAACTGGCAGTGCAAAAAGGCGTGCTCGATCACCTGCTCCATCCGGCCGTGTTGAAACGCATCACCGACTCGCGTCTGTATGGCAACCAGTACAAGCTGGCCGCGTTCATGGACGACCTCAGCGATGCTATTTTTGCCGCGGACGCACACAGCGACGTGAACACGGTGCGGCAGAATCTGCAGCTGGAATATATCAACCGCCTGGCGGCAATGGTTGACGGGGACAAGAAAGCGGCCTACGACTATCCTTCGCAGTCGATGGCGCTGTTTCATCTCGAACAGATCAGACGCAGCCTCGCCGGCAAGGCACAGGGCAATGAGGAAACCCAGGCGCACACACGGCATATTCTGTTCGCCATCGATAAGGCACTCGATGTCAGTGACGGCTAGCCGTTTCGAGCAGATCAGGCCAAAAAAAACCCGCCGATAAGGCGGGTTTTTCATTTAGACCAGTTGGTACGTATTAGTGACGATTGCGTCCTCTGCGAGCCACGAAGATCACCAGGCCCAGCCCAATCAACGCCAACGTGCCCGGCGCGGGCATTGGCATCGGTCCCACAAGTGAGATTGTCAGCAAAGGACTGCTCGGGCTGTGAGTACCAATCGACGTATCAAGCACGAACCGATAATCTCCGGCCTGTGCCAGGTCGATTAGCATGTTGGCAAACGGGCCTGAATTCATCTCGTACGGCACCCCG
>JAOTXR010000242.1 GCA_029862285.1 Gammaproteobacteria bacterium | reverse complement strand
ACTGATCCACTGGCGGGGCGGACGCATGGCTAAGAGCGTTGTCGTCATCGGTACCCAGTGGGGTGACGAGGGCAAAGGCAAGATTGTTGATCTGCTCACCGAGAGCGTTGACGCAGTCGTGCGTTTTCAGGGTGGTCACAATGCCGGCCATACGCTGGTAATAGATGGTGAGAAGACCGTCCTTCACCTGGTGCCGTCCGGCGTATTGCGTGGCAATGTCGAGTGTCTAATCGGTAATGGCGTCGTTCTGTCCCCGCCGGCATTGATGGAAGAAATTCAGATGCTGGAGAAACGCGGTGTTGCTGCACGCGATCGTTTGGGAATCAGTCCTTCCTGCCCGGTAATCCTGCCCTCGCATGTGGCGCTCGATCATGCCCGGGAAAATGCACGTGGCGCGCATGCGATTGGCACGACCGGCCGGGGTATTGGGCCTGCATACGAAGACAAAGTCGCACGACGCGCAGTGCGGGTCGCCGATTTGCTGCATCGCGAGCAATTCGCTGCGAGGCTCGGGGAGACGCTCGACTATCACAATTTCATTCTCAAGAATTATTTCCGTGCTGATGCAGTGGATTTCCAGGAAACGCTCGAGAGTTACCTGTTGATGGCGGCGGAACTGGAGCCGCTTTGCCTGGATGTAACCGGCCGTCTGCTTCAACACTATGTCGCCGGCCGCAACATACTCTACGAGGGTGCGCAGGGTGCAATGCTCGATATCGATCATGGCACCTATCCGTACGTGACTTCGTCCAATACCACTGCCGGTGGTGCTGCAACCGGAACCGGTATGGGGCCGGCTTATCTGGACTATGTAATGGGCGTCGTAAAAGCCTATACAACACGAGTCGGCAGCGGCCCGTTTCCAACGGAGTTGCACGACGATACTGGTGCCCATCTGGCGCGCGTTGGCGCGGAATTTGGTGCAACGACGGGTCGACCGCGCCGCTGTGGCTGGTTCGATGCAGTCGGAGTGCGACGCGCAATCGTCAATAACGGCGTGTCAGGCTTGGCAGTGACGAAACTCGATGTGCTCGACGGTCTGGACACGGTACGGATCTGCGTGGGTTACGGTGTTGACGGTAAGATTATCGATACACCGCCGACCGGTGCCGAACGCATGGCCAAAGTGAAACCGGTGTACGAAGATATGCCAGGGTGGGCAGGCTCAACCGCGGGGCTGACCCACTTCGACGAGTTGCCTGGCGAAGCCCGGCAATATCTGGAAAGACTACAGGAACTTTGCGCCGTCCCTATTGCTGTAATATCGACAGGCGCAGACCGTAAAGAAACGATCGTTCTGCAGGATCCGTTTTTACGAGGAGTTGGTGCCCAGGAGAGGACTTGAACCTCCACCTACTTGCGTAGACATGGACCTGAACCATGCGCGTCTACCAATTCCGCCACCTGGGCGCAGGCCCGGCATACCGGATGGCATACCAACGGAAGGCGCGCACTTTATCACACAACGGCGGCTTTTCAAGTCGCTCCCCGCCACCTGATTTACAGGACGAAATGACAAAAAAGCGACAGAAAAAAGCAGATTGGCGCCGGCAGGATCCGCACCGGCAGCGCGAGGCTTCCCGTTATGAGCGGCCGCTGCCCAGCCGGGAGTACCTGCTGGACCTGTTACGCGACCATGGCGTGCCGATAAAACGCGATGAAATATTCAAGCTGTTGAATATCTCAAGCGACGAAGTTCGTGACGCGTTGGGCAACCGTTTGCGCGCAATGACGCGAGACGGTCAGTTGATAATTAACCGTGCCGGACGATTTTGCCTGATCGACAAGATGCCGTTGATAACCGGGCAGGTTATCGGTCACCGTGATGGATTTGGTTTTGTCAAACGTGATGACGGGGACCCGGAAGATCTATATTTGTCGCCACGACAAATGCGCGAGGTTATGCACGGTGATCGTGTTGCGATTCGCGTCTCGCCATCCAGGCGCGGGCGTACCGAGGCGCGGGTTGTTGAGATACTCGAGCGTGTCAATACAGAAATAGTCGGGCGTTATTTTCGTGAAAGTGGTGTTGGCTTCGTAATTCCTGACAACCGTGCTGTTGTTCAGCAGATTATTGTTCCATCCGGCCGGAGTGGCAGCGCCAAGTCCGGACAGGTAGTTAATGTTCGTATCGACGAGCCGCCTACCGCGCACTCGCAGCCGGTAGGCACCGTCACCGAAGTATTGGGTGGCGATCACACACCCGGTATAGAGACGGAGATCGCGATTCGTTCACATAGCCTGCCGCACGAGTGGCCCAGAGCGGTCGTCAGTGCCACAGCGAAGATTCCGGACACAGTCCCTGCCGCAGCCAAACGCGGGCGTGAGGATCTTCGCGAGCTGCCTCTGGTCACGATTGACGGCGCCGATGCGCGGGATTTCGATGACGCGGTCCATGCAGAACGGGTGGCAAATGGCTGGCGGCTTTATGTGGCCATCGCCGATGTCGCCCACTATGTGCAACCCGCCAGTGCGCTCGATAAGGAGGCCGTTCGACGGGGCACGTCGGTCTACTTTCCAACTCGCGTGATACCAATGCTGCCTGAGGCTCTGTCGAATGGCCTGTGTTCCCTGAATCCGAAAGTGGATAGGTTGTGCATGGTTTGCGAGATGCTGGTGGATCGGAAGGGCGAAGTGACGCGTTCGCGTTTCTACGAAGCGGTCATGCGGTCGCAGGCGCGACTCACCTATACAGAGGTGGCTGGCGCATTGTATGAAGGCAACAAGCCGACCCGGAAAAAAATCGGCGATTTGATGCAGCACCTGGAAACGCTGGATGAACTATATCGAGTTTTTGCAAAGGCGCGACTGCGGCGTGGCGCTATTGAATTCGAATCGCAGGAAGTTCGTTTTGTATTTAACAAGAAAGGTCGAATTGACGGCGTTGAACCTTATCGCCGAAACGATGCGCACAGGATCATCGAAGAATGCATGATTGCGGCAAATGTTCAGGCTGCCAAGTTTCTGCTTCGCAAGAAGCTGCCGACGTTATTTCGGCGTCATGACGCGCCCGAGGAAGAGCGACGCGACAAGTTGCTTGCGTTTTTGCGACCATTGGGTTTGAAAATGTCTCACAGGGGCGCAATCAAACCGTCAGATTACGCTCGATTGCTTCGCTCAGTGGCTAATCGGCCTGATGCAGAGCTCATAGAAACCGTGCTGTTGCGATCGATGCCGCGGGCGGTCTATGCACCTGACAGCGAGGGCCATTTTGGTCTGGCACTCGAGCAATACGGACATTTCACGTCGCCGATACGCCGCTATCCGGATCTGGTCGTCCACCGTGGTATCAAGCACGCATTGGCTCAGGGCGGAATACGAGGTTTTCATTACAAGCGCAAGGAAATGGATGGCCTGGGTCAACGCTGTTCGGCAGCAGAACGGCGCGCGGATGATGCCACCCGCGACGCAATCGACTGGCTCAAATGTGAGTTCATGCAGGACAAGATCGGAGAGGTATTTGATGGCACCGTAAGCGGTGTAACCAGTTTTGGCTTATTCGTGCAGCTCGATGAAATACACACTGAAGGGCTGGTGCACGTAACTGCACTGGGTGACGATTATTTTCAGCACGAAGCCGCGGCGCACAGATTGGTAGGTGAGAGTACCGGCGCAAGTTACCAGCTCGCCGACCGGGTGCGAGTCCGGGTGACGAATGCCAACATGGAAGAACGCAAGATAGACTTCGAGTTGCTTGAATCCCGGAGTAAGAAGAAGACGTCGATGCGTAGAAAGACGACCAGGAAAAAACCGAAGAAAAAGACCAAAAAGGATAAGAAAAAGGAAACGAAAAAGAAAACAAAAAAGAACAAAAAAAAGCAGCGTAAACCTGTTCATCGGCGGCGGAGATGAAATCGCAGCCTGAATCAGTCGTGTTCGGCGTGCATGCAGTTGGCCGGCTGATCGATGCGGAACCGCCCCGGCTGAGATCGCTCTATCTGCAGCTGGGACGGGATGATGCGACGATTGCCAGGTTCCGGGATGCGGCGGCGGCGAGTGGTGTGCCTGTTGAGCAGGTATCGCGTGAGCGGCTGATGCAAATAACCGGCAGCGCCAACCATCAGGGTGTTGCGGCTTTGGTTGTGGCACGGCCTTTATTGGATGAGCGTGCTTTAGCTGACTTGCTCGACGGTATCGATAATGCCCTGTTGCTCGTGCTCGATTGCGTACAGGATCCACACAATCTGGGTGCATGCCTGCGTAGTGCCGAGGCAGCCGGTGC
>JAOTXR010000240.1 GCA_029862285.1 Gammaproteobacteria bacterium | reverse complement strand
CGGTTCGTCATGAGTGTCGAGCAATCAGTTCGGCTGATTATTGATTCTGCCGATGTTGCGCGTGGCGGCGAGGTATTCGTAACGAAGATGCCCGTAGTCCGTATCAAGGATCTGGCTGAAGTGATGATTGGCGAGCTCGCGCCGCTACACGGACATGATCCCAACGACATTGAAATCACCGAAATTGGCGTAAAGCCAGGCGAGAAGCTCTACGAAGAGTTGATGAGTGAGGAAGAAACCAGACGTGCTGTCGAACTGGAAAAGTACTTTGCGATATTGCCGGCCTTTCGTGGGCTCTACAGCGATATAAATTATGATTACCCGCAGGTCGTGTCGCAGGATGTAACCGACCCCTATGTCTCATCTCGCGAGGCTCCTTTGAGCCGCGAAGCGTTGATCGGGTTTTTGCGTGCAAATCATCTGCTCGATCCACATGCTTTCGATCGCTCGCACCAGCCAGACCGTCGTTACTGGCCGGGTGACAAGGAAGAGACGACCCGTTAGCTCTCGGTGCCACTATTTGGGGCGACTTCCCGGCGCAATCCGCCGCCAAATACCGGAAACCGAAACACGCGCCAATTTCAGAATTCCACCCGGATAACGCGCAATACCACCGGCCGCCCTGGTCAACCCCCGGATTATTTCGCGTTTGGCGAGGTGTTTTCGGGCAATTGCCAGGTGATAGTGGAGCCACGCGGCGGAGTTCAGTCCCCGCGCCGTGAGCAGGTCCGAATATTTGTCCAGAAAAACCGCATACGATTTGGACTTCTCTACCGGGTCTGAGCTACGACTGAGCGATTCTATGTCGATGCCGGCGAGCAGTTCGTTGATATAGCCGGTCTGCCATCCGGCCTGTGCAATCCTGAGCCAGTAGTCGCGATCTTCGGGGATCTCCCGGTCGGTGGCGAAACCGCCGACCGATTCGTAGACCTCGCGGCGTATTACTACCGCCGACGCTGAGCCGGTCACGACCTGTCGGATAAGTAAGGGCTCCAGCAAATCGCCGGCTATCGTCGGCCAGCGGTTCGATTGTTTACCGGTGTTGCGATTCTTGCGTGTCACCCCGCAGTAGACCATTCCGATGTTGCTTGCCGACTGGCCAAAAAGCGCCATCTGTCGTGAGAGCTTGGTTGGCATCCACCAGTCCCCCGCATCGAGAAACGCAAAATAGTCACCGCGTGCAGCAAGCAGCCCCTCATTGCGCGCGTTGGCAACACCGGAATTGCTTTCCACTCTCAACCACTGCATTGGCACCGTTGCCTCGGCGTAATGCGCCGCTATGCCGGCATGGGGAATTTTCGATCCATCATCAACCACCAGCAGCTCCAGCGGCCGATAGGACTGTGCTACCACGCTATCCAGAGTTCGTCGAAGCGCTTCGGCGCTCTGGTTGTAGCAGGGTACGATGACTGAAACGAGCGCCCGGTCGCTCGAACCGTGGGTCGGCATCAGAGCGCCGGCGCCGCTTGCGCGTCGGGGTAGCGCCGGGCCATATGGCTGGAGATCTGTCGCTGGGTTCGTAACATGATGACCAGCCAGAAGGATACGATAACAGTGAACGCCAGGGTATCCAGAGCTATCTCGGCGAGGACCTGGTGGGCGAGATTGGCTGTAAAAGCCCACGCTGTGGTGGCAAAGAAAATCATGCCTTCGCGGTCCGCGAACACTCGTGCGCGCGCCAGGCCTTGCTGAATTCGGAACCAGAGTACGATGAGGAAACCCAGGTAGGCTGCCAGACCGAGGAAGCCGAACTTAAATGCAACAGCGATGTAAGTGGAATGTGAACCGAGCGTCAGCCCGCCCAGGCCCGCCGCGTCGCGCTGCGTTCCGAATCCGATTGGATTCCCGAATAGCTGGCGAATCGACTCGAAGTAAATGAGCAGTCGCGATTCGATACTACCCGCGCCACGTGCATAGGCGAGTTCGTAAACGACCTGATCGATGTTCCGGAATAACGATGCTACAAGCAGTAGCGCGATGGTTGCCATAGACAGGTTTATTAATATTCTGGTTCGTCCGGTCAGTTTATTTCCGAGCAAGACCCAGAAAAAAACCGCGGCGCCGATCATGGCAGCGGCCATCCCCGCGCGCGACGCTGTAAGAAACATCGAGAGCACGCACATAATAAACGAGACAAAGTAAACAAGGACCATGACGCGGTTAGCCCGCATGGCGGAGCGCAACCACATGTAGAGCGTAAGCGGTAGCCCGATGCCGAGCGCCAGCGCATAGGTATTGGAGTATATGAATAACGATCGCACCCGCGGGAGTTCCTGATCGAACAGATAGGTCGGTTCGGCGCGCAGAATGTTTTTTATAAATATGCTTTGGCCCAAATCACTCTCACGGACAAAAGTCGGAGCGAGTTGGGCAATGGGACTGACGAAGGCGATTGTGAAATCGGTCAGCCAGGCGATCAGTCCGATCGCATTGGCAATGAATATGAACCAGACTATGGCCAATACCAGCGTATCGGCTTCGCCGTGGAATCGGGCTGGCCGCTGAAGCGCCAGGATTGCAACCAATGCCGATACGCTCAGCAAATCGCGTAGATACGTGATCCAGCGAAACGTTGGTGCCTGCAGCAGCGACACCGATGACAAAGCCACCGCCAGCAATACGAGTAGTAGCAGGCCACTCGCCAGGCGGCGGCTGCGATCCAGCTGTAGCGGACCGGCAAGGATGCCGGCGACTGCCAGTGGTAACACCAGGAACAACAGAAACTGGTCTACGCCGACCATCCAGGCGAATGGCGTGGAAAGCAAAATAATGGCCAGGATTCGGCGAAAATCCAAGTGGCGGGTCCTGTGTCAGCTTTGGGTGCCGGCATTATATGATCTGCCGCGACAGGATGTGCCCTTGGATACGGGGGATTGCGGTAGAATATCGCGAAGTGACGCTCTGGGACGGCAAAAATTCCCGAATGGTCAGCCGATGGCGATGGAAACTCCACCAGTAAAATTATGCATGGCCTGCTCCAGTGGCGGGCATCTGCTGCAATTCGTCCAGTTGCGCGACTGGTGGAGCGAGTACCAGCGATTCTGGGTCACTTTCGACAAGCCTGACGCGCGCTCCATACTCGCAGATGAGACTGTTTACTGGGGGCATCACCCGACCACCCGCAGTCTCTGGAACCTGATCCGTAACGCTTTTCTGGCCGTCAAACTACTGTGGCGCGAACGACCGGATGTGATTGTGTCATCGGGCGCGGCCATTGCAGTGCCGTTTTTTTATGTCGGCAAGCTGTTTGGTGCCAAGACGATATTTATCGAAGGAATCAGCCGGGTCGGCTCGCCGACATTGAGCGGTCGAATGGTTCGCCCGGTCACTGACGAGTTCTATGTTCAGTGGCCGCAGCAACTTGAATATTTTCGCGGTTCGAAATTGCTTGGGAGACTCATTTGATCTTCGTGACGGTGGGGACTGACCATCACCAGTTTCCACGGCTGTTGCGTGCAGTGGATGATATTGCAGGCACCGGCGAAGTGGGTGACGAGTTCGTGGTGCAATATGGAATGAACAATTACGTGCCGCGGCACTGCGAAGCGCATGACTTTCTTCCCTTTGATTCAATGAAGACCTATATCGACCGTGCCCGCATCGTTGTCACCCATGGCAGCTCGACGGCCTTGCTCGCATTGGCGGCAGACAAGAGTCCCATCATCGTTCCGCGGCTCAAGCGGCTCAATGAAATAATCGACGATCACCAATGGCAGTTCGCGCAGTGCGTGAAGGATATTGCCCCGGTTCTGGTAGTCGACGACATCCGCGAGCTGGACACGACCATCCAGAATTATGATGAACTGGCCCGGGAGAGAAGGGCGCGTTTTGGTGCGACCGGCCAGGAGGGATCAGATACGGCAGTGCAGATGTTGCATGCGACGATCCGCCGCTGGTTTCCTTGATATTTTGCTCCGCGTGGTTGGCCAGGCCGCGCCGACTTCATTACAATCCTGCGATCCCGGACGCGCTCAGCGTTCGGAAAAACTGATGATGCACAGGAGCAAATGCACGTGAAGATTCTCGTACTGGGTGGCGACGGTTATCTCGGTTGGCCCACGGCAATGCATTTCTCGCAGCAAGGCCACGACGTGATGGTCGTGGACAATTATATGCGCCGCAATCTGGCGCGCGACGAGAATGTCGAGCCACTGTTCGAAGTTCCCAATCTGCATCATCGATCGATATTGTGGAAGGAGCTGAGTGGCCGGGACATCGCAGTCCGGATTGGCGATCTGTGCGT